>NZ_JBEYZY010000027.1:0-103861 GCF_040646295.1 Streptomyces sp. NPDC046197
GTCGGACTTCGAGACCGTCCAGGAACTGCGCTGTGACCTGCGCTGGAAGGCCGCCTGCGGACTGGGCCTGCACGACATGGCCTTCGACCCGTCGCCGACGCGGAGGCCGACCCTGCTGTGCCCACCCCCGCCCGGCTCACTCAGGACCGCTTCCGACCGTCAACGGAGCGAAAAGCCCGGGTGCACAAACGAGATAAGGTTCTGTACGTCCTGTGCTCGCAGTCGGGAATGTGCTGCGGAGCTCTCCTGCGCATGGTCTGTGACCGTGCATGCCGAAGAGGTTCGTGGTGCCTGCGTCCGACTTTTCTGGTTTGCCCCGTTTTTCGGGGAATTTCGAGCTGGCCGAAGCCTTGACGCTGGCCGCTCAGCAACTGCACGACACGGTCACCCCGCACAGCACCATGCGCACCGCCGTCCGCCTCGCCGTGCACCTCCTGCCCGGCGCCGAGCACGTGGGGATCTCCGTGATGGAGGGCGGCAACCACCGCCGTCCGGTCGCCTGGACCGACGACGTGGTACGCGCCGCCGAGGACGACGGTGGAAGCCGTGGCCGGCCCATGTACTGGCACCACCTGTGGCAGGCACCGGTCGTGCGCCTGGAGGACAGCGAGACGGAGGACGGCGGCGCGACGCTGGCCGGTCTGGGCCTGCGCTCGGCGCTGGCGCTGCGGCTGCGCGCCGACAAGCGGCGGCTGACGGTGCTCACCGCCTACGCCCGCAAACCGCGCGCCTTCGACGAGGAGGCGACCCGGATCGGGCGGCTGTTCACCGCGCATGTCAGCCTTGCCCTGGAGTCGGCGACCGTGCGCGAGCAGCTCACCGAGGCGATGCGCACCCGCGACCTGATCGGGCAGGCCACCGGCATCCTCATGGAGCGGCTGAACATCGACGCGGCGGAGGCCTTCGACAGCCTGGTGCGCGCATCGCAGCGGGAGAACGTCAAGCTGCGGGACCTGGCCCGCAGGATCGTCGACGCGAACAACCCGACATGACCCGACATGACCCGGCATGAGCCGGCATGACCTGGCATGACCTGACGGCGGTTCGGGCGCCGACCGGCGGTACGGGCGAAGGCAGGGCCATGAGCCAGAGGGCGCCGCGAGCGGCATCCCGATGCCTGGTCGGCGCCGACCCGTCACGTACGCCGTCGGCGCCGATCCGTCACGCGGTCGGGAGCGACTCGCCCTGCACGGCCTGGATGTCCAGCTCCACCTTCAGCGTCGTGCCGATGGCGGCGATGCCGGCCTGGACGACCTGGTTGTAGTTCATGGCGAAGTCCTCGCGGCGCAGCTCCGTCGTCGCCCGGAAGGCGGCCCGTGTGCCGCCCCAGGGGTCGGCGCCGGTGCCGAGGTAGGCGAGGTCGAGGTCGACCGGGCGGACGACGCCGTGCATGCCCAGCTCGCCGTGAACGGTCCAGCGGTCCGTACCGGCGGCCGTCACACCGGTGGAACGGTAGGTGATCTCCGGGTACCTCTCGACGTCCAGGAAGTCCGGGGACTTCAGGTGCCCGTCGCGCATGCCGTTGCCGGTGTCGACGGAGGCGGCGCGGATCACCGCCGCCACCCGGGACTTGGTGACGTCGTCCGGGGCGATCTCGATCGTGCCCGCGAAGTCCGTGAACCGGCCGTGCACGCTGGAGATGCCCAGGTGCTGGGCGACCGCGGCGACCGAGGAGTGCGCCGGGTCGACGGTCCACGGCCCGGGCGGCGGCAGTTCGGTGCCGCCCTGCCGGGCCAGCGTCACCGCGCCGATCTCGGCCCGGCCGCTCGCGGTGACGATCGCGCTGGAGGCGGCGGGCGCGTACCCGACCGCCGTGACGATGACCGTGTACGCCCCGGGTGCCAGCGCGGTCGCGTCCCGGACCGCGCCCGCGTGGTCGGCCTCGGCCCGCAGCACCTGCGTGCCCGTCATGTCGGTCACCGTGACGACCGCGTGCGACACGGCCCATCCGTCCCGGGTGTGGATCCTCGCGGTCAGTGCCATCCCGTTTTCTCCCTGAAAGGCCTTACAAATCGCTCGCAATGAAACCGGCCCGTGCGGGCGCACCTCCGCTCGGAGCGCGCCCGCACGGGCCGGGCAGCCGTTACTCGGCCGGGTGGGCCAGTTCGATGTCGTGGTCGTCGACGCCGCGGCCGGAGACCGTCAGGGCCGTCGCCACCGGCGGGTAGCCCGTCGCGATGACGGTGTACTCACCGCTGTCGAGGTCGGTGAAGGCATATGCCCCGTCCGTGCCGGTGGTGGCCGTGCCGACCACGTTGCCCGCCGCGTCGACCAGCGTCACGCGGGCGTCGGCGAGCGGCCCGTACGGTGCCCGGACGACGCCCTGGAGCTGGGCGCCGAAGTCCAGGTCCACCTCGATACGGGTGACCCCGGTGCCGCTCACCTCGACCGGCAGTGCCCGCGGCCGGTACCCGGCGGCGTTCACCGCGACGGTCACCGCGCCCGGCACCAGCTCGGCGAAGGAGAACTCGCCCTGCTCGCCGCTGGTCCCGGTGGCCAGCAGGTCCCCGCGCACGTCGGTGACGATCACCATGGCGTCCTTGACCGGCAGCCCGTCGGCGGCGGCCCGCACCACACCGCTCAGCCCGCTGGTGCCGCTGAGCAGGATGTCGTACGCCACCGGCTCGCCGTTGACCACGATGGTGGACGCCTGCGGCTGGAAACCGTCGGCGGAGGCGATCAGCACGTAACTGCCCGCGCCCGGAGCGTCCACCGCGTAGGCGCCGTCGGCCTGCGCGACCGACCGGCCCAGTTGACGGCCCGCCAGCGAGATCAGTGTGACGGCGGCCTGCGGCACCGGCGCGCTCTCGGCGCCGCGGACGAAGCCGCGCACCGGGATACCGCCGCCGAAACCGGCCTCACCGGGGGCCATGGTGGCCACTGCGGCCAGTCGCTGGGTGCCCTCGGGACCGGCCTCGGTGGTGGGGACCACGGGGACCGCCCAGCTGGGCACCCGCTCCTCGGCCGGGACGGAGGCCTCGGCGGCGGCCGGAGCGGCGGCCGGGTCGACCGCGGCGGGCGTGCCCTCGGCGGCCTGGGCCAGCGCGCCCTTCGTGCGCAACGGGACCTCCTTGATGAAAAGCGTGATCAGGAAGGCGACGGCCGCCAGGCAGCCGGCGATCATGAAGATGTCGGCGATGCCGTGACCGTAGGCGCTCTCCATGAGGGTGCGCAGCGGCTTCGGGAGCGCGTTCATGTCCGGAATGCTGTCGCTGGAGCCGGAGCCCTGCAGGGCGGCCGCGTACCTCGGGCTGAGGTCGGCCAGGCCGTCCTTGACGTAGTCGGTGATCCGGTGGGTCATCACCGCGCCCAGCGCGGAGACGCCGACGGCACCGCCGAGGGACCGGAAGAAGGTGACGGTGGAGCTGGCCGAGCCGAGGTCGGCGGGCGACACCTGGTTCTGCGTGCACAGCACCAGGTTCTGCATCATCATGCCGATGCCGAGGCCCAGCAGGGCCATGAAGACGGCCATCTTCCAGTACACGGTGTCGTACCGGATGGTGCCGAGCAGGCCCAGGCCGGCCGTCACCAGGACACCGCCTCCGACCAGCCACCCCTTCCAGCGGCCGGTGCGGGTGATGAACTGGCCGGAGACGGTGGAGGAGACGAACAGACCGCCGATCATCGGGATGGTCATGACGCCCGACATCGTGGGGGACTTGTCCCGCGCCAGCTGGAAGTACTGGCTGAAGAACACCGTGCCGGTGAACATCGCGATGCCGACGAACAGCGAGGCGAGCGAGGCCAGCGTGATGGTGCGGTTGCGGAACAGCCGCAGCGGGATGATCGGCTCGCTCGCCTTGGCCTCGACGAGCACGAACAGCGCACCGAGGACGATCGAACCGCCGACCATCGCGTACGTCTGCCACGACAGCCAGTCGTACTTGTCACCGGCGAAGGTGACCCAGATCAGCAGCACCGAGACGGCGGCGGAGATGAGGAACGCACCGCCCCAGTCGACCTTGGCCTCCCGCTTCACCACGGGCAGGTGCAGGGTCTTCTGCAGCACGATCAGCGCGATGACGGCGAAGGGCACGCCGACGTAGAAGCACCAGCGCCAGCCCAGCCACGAGGTGTCGGTGATGACACCGCCGAGCAGCGGGCCGCCGACGGTGGCGACGGCGAACGTGGCGCCCAGGTAGCCGGAGTAACGGCCGCGCTCCCGCGGGGAGATCATCGCCGCCATGACGATCTGCGCCAGCGCGGACAGTCCGCCGACGCCGATGCCCTGGACCACGCGGCAGGCGATCAGCATGCCGGGGTTCTGCGACAGACCGGCCGCCGCCGAGGCGACGACATAGATGACCAGGGCTATCTGGACGAGTGCCTTCTTGCTGTACAGGTCGGCGAGCTTGCCCCACAGGGGAGTGGCCGCGGTCATCGACAGCAGGGCGGCGGTGACCACCCAGGTGTAGGCGGACTGACCGCCACCGAGGTCACCGATGATGTGCGGCAGCGCGTTGGAGACGATCGTGGACGACAGGATCGCCACGAACATGCCGAGCAGCAGCCCGGAGAGCGCCTCCATGATCTGCCGGTGCGTCATCGGAGCGCCGCCGGGGGAGCCTCCCCCGTGCTTGGCGTGGGCCCGCACACCGGCTGGTGTGGTCGTTGCCATGGGCTTCCTTACTTACGTGCTTGCGGGTGTACGGGTGGTCTCTTCGAATACGGGGGCGGCCACGGAGGCGTGCCGGACCGGGGCGGACCGGCAGTCGCCGAAGCTGGCGCGCAGGCGCGTCATCAGCCGGATGAGCTGACCGACCTCGTCGTCGGTCCAGTCGCTCAGCCGGTCGGCGAGCAGACGAGTGGTCCGCCGGGACAGCTCGTCCAGCTGCTCCAGGCCCGCGGGCGTCAGGCGCAGGATGCGCGAGCGCTTGTCCGCGGGGTCCGGTGACCGCTCGATCCAGCCGCGTGCGGCGACGTGTGCGACATGCCGGCTGGTGACCGACATGTCCACGGCGAGCAGCTCGCCGAGCCTGCTCATGCGCATGTCGCCGTGGCGGCCGAGCAGGGTCAGCACGGCGGCCGACCCGGCCGGGCAGTCGGGCGGCAGGATCCGCCCGATGTCCCGTTTCACGGCTCCGACGGCACTGAGCTGACGCGCCAGCTCTTCGTACTGCGCCTGCTCGGCCATCACATCTCCCGTATCGTTGCTTCGGGCAACCATAGAGGCGGTTGGTTGCTGCAGGCAAACAAATGAGGGTGGGGAGCCGTAAAAACTTGGCAAAGGCAAGAATTGCAGCCGGAAAGTTGCTGATCAGCTGACTTTCCGGCCGGTGTGGTCCGAGAGCGGGGCCGTCGGGCCGGGGCGGGGGTCCGCGGGCGGCAGCCCCGGGGCCGGTCGTACCGTCGCGGAGTGCCTTGGAGCGGGCGCCGAACCGAACCCCGGCCTTGGGCAAGCCCCGCCGCTTTCGCTAGGGTCTCGGGCCATGGCTAACACCCAGGGCCCCCAGGGCAACTACGACCCCGCCGGCAGCACCCAGATGTTCCGCGCGTTCGTCGACGAGGCTCCCCAGGGCAGGCAGCAGCAGGCCGCCTCCAGCGGGCCCCGCATCGGCCTGATCGTGGGCATCGTCGTCGCCGTGGCGGTCGTCGCCGCGCTGGCGTGGCTGGCCCTCAAGTAAGGGCGCGCGCCCCTATTTCCACGCGACCGAGACGTCCCGCGTCTCGATGTGCATGCCCAACGGCACCCGCCAGGCGTCGACGCACACCGTCCAGGTCGCGTCCTTCCGCGCGCCGGCCTTGATCGGCGCCGGGAGGTCCTCGGTCGACTCGACCGTCGCCCAGTCGATGCCGAGCGCGCCGATGATGTGCGTCCCGAGGGTCACCGTGCCCGAACGCACCCGCGTACCGCCCGAGTTGCGGAAGGCGACGGTCACGTTCTCGCACCATCGCCGGTCCGTGGCCTGCCGCACGGGCTGACCCCAGCCCAGCACGGCGGGCCCGGTGGGCCTGGTGGGCGCCGAGGGCGACCCGGACGGTGCCGGAGCCGGTGGACCGCCCGGCGTACGGCCGGACGCCCCGCCATCGGACGTACCGCCGCCGGACGTACCGCCGTTGGTGGCGCCGCCGCCCGCGGAGGTGCCGCCGCCGGAAGCGCCACCGCTCGCCGGGGCCCCGCCCGTGGAGGACCCGGGCGCGGACGGCCCGCCCGAGGAGCCGTTCGCCGTGTCAGCGGCCCCGGCGCCTCCTGCGCCGCCCGCGCCGCCCGCTCCCGCAGTCGCCGCACCCGGCGACGAGTCCGGTGCCGGATTCCCGACGCGGCTCCCGGACCTGCCCGTGTCGCCCCCGTCCAGCGGTACCCACCTCACCTCGCCGCTGGGCCCCGCCGCCGGACCGGACGGCCCGGGCGACCCGCCGGCCGCTCCGACCGCGACATAACCGCCGCCCTGGCCTCCGCCCGTGCACGCGGCCAGGATCCCGCCCAGACAGACGACGGCCGCCGACGCGGCCATCACGGCGCCTCGGCGGCCAGGAGTCGATCTCACCCATGTCGTCCGTGTCGATCGAAGCACCGCGCCATGGTGGCTGACGCCCCGTCAAATGGGAAGGGCCGACGACCGCGGACTCCAAGAGACCGAAGAGCCCGAAGAGCCCGAAGAGACCGGCACGGCCGCCGGCCTCTCGGAACTTTCGGGGTCAGGCCGGGCTCAGGCCGGGCTCAGTCGGAGATGAGCCCCTCCCGCAGCTGCGCCAGCGTCCGGGTCAGCAGCCGGGAGACGTGCATCTGCGAGATGCCGACCTCCTCGCCGATCTGCGACTGCGTCATGTTGGCGAAGAAACGGAGCATGATGATCCGTCGCTCGCGGGGCGGGAGCTTGGCGAGCAGCGGCTTGAGCGACTCGCGGTACTCGACGCCCTCCAGGGCCGTGTCCTCGTAGCCCAGGCGGTCCGCCAGCGAGCCCTCGCCGCCGTCGTCCTCGGGGGCGGGGGAGTCCAGCGACGACGCGGTGTAGGCGTTGCCGACGGCGAGACCGTCGACCACGTCCTCCTCCGACACGCCCAGCACGGCGGCCAGTTCGGCGACCGTCGGGGAGCGGTCGAGCTTCTGGGAGAGCTCGTCGCTGGCCTTGGTGAGGGCCAGCCGCAGCTCCTGCAGGCGCCTGGGCACCCGCACCGACCAGGACGTGTCCCGGAAGAAGCGCTTGATCTCGCCCACGACCGTGGGCATCGCGAAGGTCGGGAACTCCACGCCCCGCTCGCAGTCGAAGCGGTCGATCGCCTTGATCAGGCCGATGGTGCCGACCTGGACGATGTCCTCCATCGGCTCGTTGCGGGAGCGGAAGCGGGCGGCCGCGTAGCGGACCAGCGGGAGGTTGAGCTCGATGAGGGTGTCACGGACGTAGACGCGCTCGGGGCTGTCCTCGTCGAGGGTGGCCAGCCGCAGGAACAGGGATCGGGACAGGGTTCGGGTGTCGATGTCCTCCGGGGCGGGCAAGGCCGCGGTGGGCGTGGCCGGAAGGGCCGGGGCCGGAGTGGCCTCGAGGGCCACAACGTCGTCGAGGGCGTCGAGCGCCTCGGGCGCGCCCTCGCTCTTCGTGAGCGTGAGCACCTTCGAGCTGCCCTGATCTGCGGACATGCCACCCCCTCTGGGTCGCGGGACGGTCGCGGCCGGCGCTCCCCGACGAGAAGAACGCGGCCCTCACCTGAATACCGGAGCCGAAGCCTCGGCAAACGCGCTTCCCGCAGAATGTCACATGTCGGCAACACGCTGTAGTGACATGTCGACATCCGAGACGCGAATCGGCCCTGGAAAAAAGGGGTCTGACGCTATTTCGGCACGCGAATGCGGGGATCCGCCCTGGTGAGCGATTCGCCCGTGCCGGTTACGCCTCGATCGTGTTTGCGGACCGCAGTCGCTGGAAGCTACGCGCGAGTAGCCGGGAGACATGCATCTGGGAGACGCCGAGTTCCGCACTGATCTGCGACTGGGTGAGATTGCTGTAGTAACGCAGCAACAGGATTCTCTGTTCGCGTTCGGGGAGCTGGACGAGGAGGTGCCGGACCAGGTCGCGGTGCTCCACGCCGTCCAGGGCCGGGTCCTCGTAGCCGAGCCGGTCCAGCAGGCCGGGCAGCCCGTCGCCCTCCTGTGCGGCCTCCAGCGAGGTCGCGTGGTACGACCGCCCCGCCTCGATGCAGGAGAGCACCTCGTCCTCCGTGATGCGCAGCCGCTCGGCGATCTCCGCCGTGGTCGGGGAGCGCCCGAAGGCGGTGGTCAGGTCCTCGGTCGCGCTGTTGACCTGCACCCACAGTTCGTGCAGCCGGCGCGGTACGTGGACGGTGCGGACGTTGTCGCGGAAGTAGCGCTTGATCTCGCCCACCACGGTCGGCATCGCGAAGGTCGGGAACTGCACACCCCGGTCCGGGTCGAAACGGTCGATGGCGTTGATCAGGCCGATGGTGCCGACCTGGACGACGTCCTCCATCGGCTCGTTGCGGGAGCGGAAACGGGCGGCCGCGTAGCGCACGAGCGGGAGGTTCGCCTCGATGAGAGCCCCGCGCACGCGGGCGTGCTCCGGTGTGCCGGGTTCGAGCTCCTTCAACTGGGTGAAGAGCACCTGGGTGAGGGCCCGGGTGTCGGCACCGCGCCGCTTCTCCGGAGCGGGGGCCGTGGCCTGATCGTGAGCCTCTTCCTGGGGTGGCGCAGTACTGGCCGACACGGTCAACGCCACCTCTTCTTCGATCAACTCATCCGTCAAAAGCGGTTATAGCGTCACAAGACATGTGCATCGTGTTCAAGCACCGCATAACTACGTGTTGAGGTATGAATTAGGGCATAAGGCACAGTGAAGCCCCGCACCGCTCCGGTACGGGGCCGATCGTGCAGCCGTACGGCCGTACGGCTCAGAATTCGTAGTCGGCGATCACCCAGGTGGCGAACTCCCGCCACAGCGCCACGCCCGCCTGGTGCGCCGGGTGCTCCAGGTACCGCCGCAGGGCGTCGACGTCCTCGACCGCGGAGTTGATCGCGAAGTCGTAGGCAACGGGCCGGTCGCTGATGTTCCAGCCGAGCTCCCAGTGGCGCAGTTCGCCGATCCGGCCACCCAGGGCACGGAAGGCCTCGACGCCCTCCACGACGCGTGGATCGTCGCGCTCGACACCCTCGTTCAGCTTGAACAGGACCAGGTGGCGGATCATCACTTTCCTCCGTTGGCGACCCATGTCATGAAGGTTCCGATCGCCTTGGCGGCGTCCGATATGCCCTCAAACCCTATCTGGACGTAGCTCGCGGCCTTGGCCGGGTCCGTGATGATCACGTAGAGAACGAAGACCACGAGTACGTAGAAGGCGATCTTCTTGGCGTTCACCGCCATGCGGCCCTCCCCTGTCGCTGTTTGCCCCCGGGCGCTGATGATGATCGCAGATAAGGCCCCGTCCGATCGGACGGGGCCTTTCTCCAGCGGTAGCGGAGGGATTTGAACCCTCGGTGACTTGCGCCACACTCGCTTTCGAGGCGAGCTCCTTCGGCCGCTCGGACACGCTACCGAGGGAGACCTTACAGCACGGTGGGCCGTGGTCTGAAATCCGTTTCCGGCAGCTGACCGGACGGGACTCAGCGGCTGCGGAAGAATTCGGTGAGAAGGCCGGCGCATTCGTCGGCGAGGACGCCTTCGACGACTTCGGGCCGGTGGTTGAGCCGCCGGTCGCGTACGACGTCCCACAGGGACCCGGCCGCCCCCGCCTTCACGTCGCGGGCGCCGTAGACCACCCGGTCCACGCGGGACTGCACGATGGCACCGGCGCACATCGTGCACGGCTCCAGGGTGACCACGAGCGTGCAGCCGGACAGCCGCCACTCGCCGGTCCTGGCCGCGGCCCGCCGGATGGCGAGGACCTCCGCGTGCGCGGTGGGGTCGCCGGTGGCCTCCCGCTCGTTGTGCCCGGTCGCGAGCACGGTCGTACCGTCACCGGAGAGCACGACGGCGCCGACCGGGACGTCCCCGCCCCGGACGGCCTGCCCGGCCTCGTCCAGGGCGAGCCGCATCGCGGCCCGCCAGCGGTCGCGTACCGGGTCGGGTGTCCTGCCCGTGTCCGGCGCGGTCAGCGGACGGTCTCCAGCACCTCCGAGGCGCCCAGGGCCTCGGCGATCGCGCTCAGCGCGTCCTCCGCGTCCAGGGCGCGCAGCTCCTTCTCGCCGACGCCCAGGTCGTCGAGGATCTCGCCGTCGCCGAGCGGGCTGTGCGTGATGGCGTCGGCGGAGCCGGTCTCCTCGTCCTCGTCCTCGGCGGTGGCGGGATCGCCGTCCTCCGTGCCGTCGAGGTCGAGGGAGTCCAGGTCGGGGCCGTCGTCGCCGGGCTCCCTGCCGAGCAGTTCGTCGGTGAGCAGGATCTCGCCGTAGCTGCTGCGGGCAGCGGCGGCGGCGTCCGAGACGTAGATACGAGGGTCGTCCTCGCCGTCCACGCGGACGACGCCGAACCACGCGTCCTCCTGCTCGATGAGGACGAGCACCGTGTCGTCCTCGGTCGAGGCTTCCCGGGCCAGGTCGGCCAGGTCGGACAGCGTCTCCACATCGTCGAGCTCTGTGTCGCTCGCTTCCCACCCGTCTTCGGTGCGCGCGAGCAGTGCGGCGAAGTACACCGTGACTCTCCCACTGGTCATAGGCGTGCCGGTTGGGGGTCCCCCCGGCGGAGGTTCTGGGCGGGCAGAGCTGGGCTCCGAGCCCCACCCACTCGGAATCGTGGCAGAAACAAGGCGTTCAGGGGACGTCTTCGGCTCCCTGTGTCTGGCAGTTTTGATCGCACGTCCGTAAAGGACTCACCAGCGCACTCGTTGCCGCCACCTGCGGATCGTACGCGGCTTTTCCCGGCATCCACGCACGCCCCACCTCGGCAACGCCCGTGCGGGGTGTCGGTCTTCCCGATGCTTCCCTACCAGCGGAACGTTCGCATGCGCATCGCGTGCCGCAGTCGGGCGACCTTGGCGCGGCGGGGCTGGACGCGGTCGCGCAGCTGCCGGGCCTCGGCGAGTTCGCGCAGGAACCGGGCGCGCCGCCGCCGGCGTTCCGCTTCGGTCTCCGGCGTGTCCGGCGTGTCCGGCGTCCCGCGCCGGGCGCGCTGCGACGGATCTTCACGGGATTCCCGGTCAGGCATTGCTTCACCACCCCAGTCCGTCCCTCCCGCTTTCCCCCGGACGGACGGTTCGATGCCAGCCACCTGCTCGATCGCCGGGGCAGGGCACCTGCGGCCGGAGCGGCGACGGGGAGCGGGCGGGCGGGTTCGGGGCCCGGTTACTGTTGGCACATGCGTCTCCACGTCGTCGACCACCCCCTGGTCGCCCACAAGCTCACCACCCTGCGCGACCAGCGCACCGACTCCGCCACCTTCCGCCGGCTCGCCGACGAGCTGGTCACCCTGCTCGCCTACGAGGCGACGCGCGACGTGCGCACCGAACAGGTCGACATCACCACGCCGGTCGCCCAGACCACCGGCGTCAAGCTCTCCCACCCGCGCCCGCTGGTGGTGCCGATCCTGCGGGCCGGCCTCGGCATGCTGGACGGCATGGTGCGGCTGCTGCCGACCGCCGAGGTGGGCTTCCTGGGCATGATCCGCAACGAGGAGACGCTGCAGGCCTCCACGTACGCCACGCGCATGCCGGAGGACCTCTCCGGCCGTCAGGTGTACGTCCTGGACCCGATGCTGGCCACCGGCGGCACGCTGGTCGCGGCGATTCAGGAGCTCATCAAGCGCGGTGCAGACGACGTGACCGCGGTCGTGCTGCTCGCCGCTCCGGAGGGCGTCGAGCTCATGGAGCGGGAACTGGCCGGTACCCCGGTGACGGTCGTGACGGCCTCGGTCGACGAGCGCCTCAACGAGCACGGCTACATCGTCCCGGGCCTCGGCGACGCGGGCGACCGGATGTACGGCGCCGCCGAGTAGGTGCCCGCACCCAAGGGGTGCCGTTTGGATCACCGCGGGTCCGCGACGCCTGGCACGGCACCTCGCCGCGTTGTCGCATCACCCGAGTACGCCCGGTACGCGGGTCATGCTCCGCCTTGCGATGCACCGCACCATGCGCCGCGGCCTGATCCGCGCCGATCCGAACGACACCCCCTAGCCGTTCCCCTGGTCGCCGCTTCACGGGGTGACGCGGCGGCTCGCCACCGGTGGCAGAGCGGCCTGCCCGTCACCGGCGGTGCGGCCGGCTGTCTGCCGACGGGGGTACGGCGATCCGCCCGTCACCGGCGATGCGGCCGGCTGTCCACCGGATACGGCGATCCGCCCGTCTCCGGGTGATACGACCGCTCAGCAGTCCTTCTTCGTGGTGGGGCTCGGCTGCGGGGCGTTCAGGGCGGCCAGGGCCTTGTCGGCGTCCGGCCGGCCGGTGAGCTGCTTGAAGCCGGTGCCGATGATCAGGTCGACGTCGCCGCCCTTACGGGCGTCCGCGCGGCGTTCGGCGCCGGTGAGCTGGGTGGAGAGCACCGACAGCGAGGTGTTCAGGGACGAGGCCGGTCCGAGGAGCAGCCCGGTGCCCTTGACCTTCTTGTCGTAGTCCTTGGACGCGTTGCCCACCTGGCCGATGTGGAAGCCGCGCTTCTTCAGTTCGTCCGCGGTCTGCTTGGCCAGTCCGCCGCGGGACGTGGCGTTGAAGACGTTGACGGTGATCTGGCCCGGCTTGGGCAGCGCCTGGACCGCACCCGTCGGCACGGGGCTCGCCTTGGTCCCCGCCTTGGTCGGGCAGTTTCCCTCGGTACCGGCCGCCGCCGCCTTCTTGCCGCCGCCGGTGAAGACGTCGATGAGCTGCAGCGTGCCCCAGCCGATCACACCGAGCACGGCGACGGAGGAGACGGCCAGGAACACGAGCCTGCCGCGCCGCCGGGGCCTGCGCATCCGGGGGTACCTGTTGCCCGTGATCCGGTACTGCCCGCCCATGCCGGGGGGAGTCAGCATGCTCATGGGCGCAGCGTAGTGGGCCCGGGCGGGGATTCCTACTAGATGATCATCGGATCCGCTCAGCAGAACCCGAAAGGTGCAAGCCGTTGTCGAACAGCCCTCTTTGCGGTGCTGTCCGCGCGGCCGTCAGTCCAGTTCCAGCACGCGCGCGTGCAGCACCTGGCGCTGCTGGAGCGCCGCTCGCACCGCACGGTGGAGGCCGTCCTCCAGGTACAGGTCGCCCTGCCACTTCACGACGTGCGCGAAGAGGTCGCCGTAGAAGGTCGAGTCCTCCGCGAGCAGGGTCTCCAGGTCGAGCTGCTGCTTGGTGGTCACGAGCTGATCGAGGCGGACCGGGCGCGGCGCGACGTCCGCCCACTGCCGGGTACTCTCCCGGCCGTGGTCGGGGTACGGCCGGCCGTTTCCGATGCGCTTGAAGATCACACGGAAAGCCTACCGGTCAAGACGTTCCGGGCGCAGCCATGGCGACGGAGTGCGAGGCTGGAAAAGGCGTACCAAAACGGGGCGAACCGGAAACGGGGCCGGAGAAGAGCGACGGCGAGACCGCGCCCGAGGCCACCGCCCCCGAGGCACCGGGAAGCGGCCCGGAACTCCCGCGCGAGGCCCTGGAGATCGCCTCCGGTTACGCCTTCGCCGGCCCCGCCCTCGACCGGGGCGCCCTGGTCCGGGACGGTCACTGCCTGCCCGACGCGCAGATCCGCATCCCGCTGCCGATGCTCAACCGGCACGGCCTGGTGGCGGGCGCCACCGGCACCGGCAGGACCAAGACGCTCCAGTTGGTCGCCGAGCAGCTCTCGGCGCAAAGCTCACCGCCGCACAGGCCCAGGAGGTCGCCCGGGCCGGCGGGGCGGCCCCCGTGCCCGCCCCGGAGCGCAGGGGCGGCCTGGCCGGACCGGGCGAGCGGCAGGCCCGCCAGGAGCCGTCCGTCGTCGAGCAGGTGGTCAACAGCGGCGCGTTCAGGTCGCGGGCCCGTTCGCCGGGCACCCGGATCGGCAAGGAGATCACCCGGTCCCTCTTCGGCACCCCCCGCAGGAGGCGGTGAGCCGGACGCCGCCGTGGCGTCCGGCTGCCGGTTCAGTCGCGTTCCGGTTCCTCCGCCGTGGGTGGCCGCTGTTCGTGCGGCTCGGCCCGGTGGGGGTGACGGGGTTGCTCGGCGTGCGGCTCGGCGGTGCCGCGCCGGGCCTCGGCGCGCAGCAGGGCGCGCAGGACCGCGTAGGGGTCGCTGGGCATGGGCATGGCTGTGCTTTCTTGTGTGGTGCTTGCCGATGGACCGGGAGGAGAGCCGGTCCGGTCAGCAGCGCAGCACCACGCAGCACAGCGCGAGCAGACGGCGGTACGGGGCGGTCGGCGGTGCGGGGACCGGGGGGTGGTCCGCCGCCCGCGCCTGCGGCCGGTCGGACAGCGGGGCGGGCCGCAGGGCCGTGACGGCACCCGCGGTGTCCCGGACCGGGGGCCGGAGCACGGCGTCGAGGACGTCCTGCTCGGCGGCCGTTCCGCCGCTCTCGCAGGCCACCACCACGACGGGCACCGCATGCGCCTCGGCGTGCATGCCCGGCACCAGTAGGGCGAGCAGCAGTACGAGCACTCGCAGACAGGCGCACCGGCCCGTGGCGGGACGGGTGTGCGGTGCGGTGCTCACACCGGTCATCTCCCCGCGTGCCGTACGCAGTTCATCGCGCCGACGCCGAGAACCGCCCGCACGGTGTACGGGCGGGGCGCGGGGTTGACGTCGTTGTACGGGTGGGGGCGGGGGTGACGTTGTCGTACGGGCGGGGGGCGGGATCGACGTCGTTCACGCGGTCCGGGGGATCTGCTCGGCGTGTGCGCGGACGCGGAACGCCGTGACGATCTCGATGATGCCGACCACGACCAGCCAGCAGCCGCTCAGCACGGTGAGCACGGCGACCGACTGCAGCGGCCAGACGATCAGAAAGATCCCGGCGACGAAGGTGAGGATCCCGAGGAAGATCAGCCAGCCGCGGGCGGGCGCCGACGCGTCGTGCACCGCGGCGATGGTCAGCGTGATACCGCGGATCAGCCAGCCGATGCCGATCCACAGGGCGAGCAGCAGGATCGACTGCAGGGCGCCCCGGAAGCAGAACAGGCCGAGCAGGATCGACAGGGCACCGCTGGCGAAGGCCAGCACGCGCAGCGAGGTCTTCATGTGCGTGCCGAAGGCGGCCGCCAACTGGAGCACGCCGCTGAACAGGAGGTAGATGCCGAACAGGATGCCCGCGACGAGCAGGCTGGGACCCGGCCAGATGAGCACCAGGATGCCCAGGACGAGGGCGGCGACACCGGTCCCGAGGACGGCCTGCCAGGCCGCGCGGGACAGCAGGTGCAGGGGGCCTTCCAGCGGCTGTTCGCCGTAGGGAGGCGGGCCGTGCGGATCACGGGCGGCGTGGTCGTGGACGCGGCGGTCGTCGAAGCCAGGGCCCCCGGGGCCGCCGCTCGGTGGATCGCTCATGATTCATGCTTGGCCCGGTCACGTGCCTGCCGCCACCGGAAGGGGGCCACTTGGCTGACGTCGGGTTCGGGAAACGGTCGGCGGACCGGCGTGCGGTTCGGACCGGCGTCCGGTTCGGGGTGGTGGCGTGGAAGGGCGGAAGGGGTGCCCGGTTCGGGTGATGGCGTCGCGGGTGCGCTCCGGCCGTCCGGCAGCCTCCCCGCAGGCCCCCGGTCACCCCCGGCCGCCCGGCAGCCTCCGCCGTCACTTCCCGGGGGACTTCGTCGCCTTGGTTGCCTTCGCCGCGGCCTTCATCTCCTGCTTGTGTGCTCGGACCTTGGCCAGTGACTCGGGGCCGGTGATGTCGGCGACGGACCGGAAGGACTTGGGCTCGCCGTACGCGCCCGCGGCCTCCCGCCACCCGTCGGGCCGAACACCGAGCTGCTTGCCGAGCAGGGCGAGGAAGATCTGCGCCTTCTGCCGGCCGAAGCCGGGCAGTTCCTCGAGCCGCTCGAACAGTTCCTGTCCGCTGTCGACGTCCCGCCAGATGGCCTCGGGGTCTCCGTCGTAGTGCTCCACCAGGTACCGGCACAGCTGCTGGATCCGCTTGGCCATCGACCCCGGATAGCGGTGCACGGCCGGCTTGTCCGACAGGAGCCTGCCGAAGGTCTCCGGCTCGAACGCCACGATCTCGTGCGCGTCCAGGTCGTCGGTGCCCATGCGCCTGGCGATCGTCGCCGGCCCCTTGAACGCCCACTCCATCGGGATCTGCTGGTCCAGCAGCATCCCGATCAGCGCGGCGAGCGGACTGCGCCCGAGGAGCGCGTCGGCCTCGGGGTCCTGGGCGAGGTGAAGAGTGACGTCCATGCCCCGATGATCGCCCCGCCCGGCCCCGACCGCAGCCGGGCGCCCCCGCGGGAAAGTCGTCACCCGCCCGGGCGCCGTGCATCGCGTTCGGGGACCATGGGGCGGGCCGGCGACGGAGGCGGCCCGCGCGGTGAGTGATGCGCGGTCCGAGTGCGTACGTACCGGCAAGCCGGCAAGTCCCCCTACGGAGAAGTGACGTGGCCCGACGCAGTGAAGGGTGTGACAGCCGTGCGCGGTGCGGGCGGGGAGGACGGCGGCGGCTGCTGGGACCGGTGCTGCTCGGGGCCGTACTGGTCCTGCTCCTGCTCGGCGGCGCCGGGCCCGCGTCGGCGCACGCCGCCCTCCGCGCCACCGACCCCGCGGACGGAAGCGTCGTCAGGTCGGCCCCGCGTACGGTCACACTGACCTTCAGCGAGTCCGTCGCCCTGCTCGACGACTCCTTCCGGCTGTTCTCCCCCGACGGGCACCGCGTGCACACGGACGAGGCGCAGCACGTGCCGGGCCGCTCGGACACGGTCCGGGTGACGCTGCCGACCGGACTGGCCCAGGGCACGTTCACCGTGGCCTGGCGGGTGGTGTCGGCGGACAGCCACCCCGTCTCCGGCGCCTTCACCTTCTCCGTCGGCAAACCCTCCGCGACCACGGCCGCGATCGACACGGGCCCGGCCGAGAACCCGGCGACCGGCAGCCTCTACGACCTCGCCCGCTACGCCGCCTACGCCGCCGCGGCCCTCCTCATCGGCACCGCCGCATTCGCCCTGGTCTGCCGCCCGCCGGACACCGGCCCGCTGCACAGGCCCCTGGCGGCGGGCTGGTGGACGCTGCTGGCCGCCACGGTGGTCCTGCTGGTGCTGCGGGCGCCGTACGAGACGGGCACGGGCCCGGCGTCGGCCTTCGACGCCTCGGCCCTGGGGCGCACCCTCACGAGCCGTCCGGGTCTGGCCCTGCTGGCCAGGCTGCTGCTGCTCGCGCCGACCGCCGTCCTTCTCGTACGGCTGTCCCGGCGCCCGCAGGGGGAGAGGCCGACGCGTCCGGCCCTCGCGGCGGGCGTCGTCCTGGCCCTCGCCCTGGCGCTGACCTGGGCGTCGGCCGAGCACGCGTCGGCCGGTGTCCAGGTGCCGGTCGCGATGACGTCCTCCGTCCTGCACCTGCTGGCGATGGCGGTCTGGCTGGGCGGCCTCACGGCCGTGCTGGCGACGCTCAACCGGACCGCGCCGGGACCGGGGAGCGGGGACGCCGTCACTGTGGCCCGCTTCTCCCGCGTCGCCTTCGCCGCCGTCTGCGTGCTGGTCGTAACCGGCGTCTACCAGTCCTGGCGCGGTCTCGGCTCCTGGTCCGCGCTGACCGGCACGACGTACGGCCGGCTCCTGCTCGTCAAACTCGCGGCGGTGGCACTCCTGCTGGCCGTGGCGAGCCGCTCGCGCCGCTGGACGGCCCGGCTTGTGACGGGGGACGCGGAGGCCGCCGTACGGGGAGGGAAACCGGAACCGGCGGTACGGGAGCGAATTCCGGTGCGGGCGGTGCGGGCGGTGCGGGCGGTGCGGGCGGTGCCGGAGCGGAGCCCCGAGCGGGCGGTGCGGGAGCGGGTTCCGGAGCCGGTCGGCGGCCCGCCGCCGGCCGGGGCGGAGCGGCCGGCGGCGCCGGCGCCGGACGTCCACCGCCGTGGCCTGCGCCGCTGGGTGCTGGCCGAAGTCGCCTTGGGCATCGCGGTGTTGGTCGTCACCACCGTGCTGACCGGCACGCTGCCGGGGCGCGCGGCCGCCGAGGCGGCCGAGGCGGGGCCCGCGGCCGGGGGCCCGGCCGCCTCGGTGACGACGATCCCGTTCGACGTCGGCACCGCGGGAGCTCACGGCAAGGTGCAGATCACCCTGGAGCCGGGCCGCGTCGGCCAGAACTCGGTGGAGGCCGTGGTCTACGGCCCCGACGGCGGTTTCGCCACCGTCCCCGAACTCCGCCTGTCCCTCTCGCTGCCCGCGCAGAGGATCGGCCCGATCGACGCCAGGCTCACCGACATGGGCGGCTACTGGGGCACCGACACCCTCAACCTGCCGATCCCCGGCACCTGGACCATGAAGGCGACGGTGCGGGTGTCGGAGCTGGACCAGGTGAGCGAGTCGAGGAAGGTCCGGATCCTGCGCTGACGGCTTCCGCGTCAGCGGTCCCGTGGCGCGCGTGTGCCGTCGAGCAGGGCGCGCATCCGCTCGGCGGCCCGGACCGCCGCGTCGCCGCAGCAGTTGTTGAACAGCACGTGGAGCTGCTCCACCCGCCCGGCGAGCGCGCGCAACCGCGGTACCCACTCCCGCAGTTCGGCGTCGGCGTAGTCGTACCGGAACCGGTCCTCCTTGCTTCCGGTCCCCCACGCGGTGCTGCGCCCGTGGAAGCGGACCACGGACAGCCGGGCGGAGGTGACGGGGGTGACCGGCGGGATGGAGGAGGGCAGTGTCCGCGCCATGTCGACGGCGACGGCGGCGAAGTCGTGCCGGCGCAGCAGCGCGGCGGTCGCGTCCCCCTGCTCCTCACGCCACCACGCGGGATGCCGGAACTCGACGGCGACGGGCCACTTGGCGGTCCGCTCGGCGCACTGGTCGAGGAACGCCTCGGCCCGCGCGCCCGGCCGGAACCACGGCGGGAACTGGAACAGTACGCTCCCGAGCCGCCCGCCCCGCCGCAACGGCTCGATCCCGTGGGCGAACCGCTCCCACACCTCGTCGAGCACTCCCGCGTCCCGCGGGTTGCGCCCCAGGCCCTGCGGCAGTGCACCGCTGCGGGTGGGATGGCCGGTGAGCAGGGAGAACGCCTTCACGTCGAAGACGAACCCGTCCGGGGTGCGCTCGACCCACAACCGGCTGTTCCGCTCGCTGGGCAGGGCGTAGTACGTCGCGTCGACCTCGACGACGGGTAACCGCGTGGCGTAGTACCGCAGGCGCCCTTCGGCATCCCGCGACCCCGCCGGATACCACCCGCCGCGTACGAGCACCGGATCGGTCCACGAACACGCACCCACAAGGATCTCGGCCATGACGAGCGGTTACCCCGACGCGCCGTCGAGCAGTGCCGAAGATGGGATCTGACGCAAGTCATCACATTGGGCCGTCCGGGGACTTTCGTGTCCCTTCCGTAACTTCGCATATTCGGGTGCGTTATGCCGGTGTTGCGTCGCCGGGCCCCCGGAGAAAGCCATTATGTGGAATATCACTCTGTGGACGCTGATCGTGTGTTCTTCCGTCTGCACCGTGGGATCCCTACTCCTGCCGGGTTGTCAATGCAGAATGCGGCGGGTCGATATCGAGGAATTACGCCGTCGTCGTCGTATGGTTGACGTGTTGCAGCGCAACACTCGCCCCGTCCGTGGCGAGTCGATCGCCGACGAGCTCTCGACCGGTGCCGAGCAGGGGCCGCGTCGGGAGGCCGTGGGGGCCCACGGTGTCCATCTCGTCGGCTAGACGGACGAAACATCCGATCGCACATATAGGGCTAATCGGGGAATTCCTTCACCCGTTTGCCGCGCATCCGGCGGACTGGGGCGGCGTTAGTTGGGATATGACTAAGGCAACCAGGGAAGGGTACTTCCGCCTGCTCGCGGGACAGGAGCGGGAGGACTCGACTGCCGGGGGCGCGGTGGCGCTGGGCCCATATACTTATATTCCCGCTCCGGTGCACTCATCGGCCGCTGCCAACGGCACACTGACCAGAGGCGGACTCCCGGTCGCGCTCAAGGTGACCGAGCCTCTGCTGCGGGATTTCCTGGACGCAATGAGCGCGCTGGAGGCTGATCTCGCCCGGCGCTGGGTCGTTTCGGAGGGCCGGTCCGCATTCGCGGGAGCGGAATAGCCGGGCGGCGTCATGTACGACGAAGACATCGACCACCGCCCAGGGCACTCCACGGGTTACCCGGACCGGTTCAACGAGGCCGGCACGGGCCGGCACCGGGCCCCGACCGGAGTGTTCTCGACGCCCCTGGTGCCGCCCGACTCGGCCTGGGACCCGGCCGAGGAGCTGGCCTTCATGCTCCAGGACGCCATGCTGGAGGAGCAGCGGCCGAGAATCCCCGCGGGCCGGGACGAGCCGTCGGCCACCGTCCCGGCCGCCGGCACGCCGCTGGAGAATCTGCAGGAGATCACGGCTGAGCTGCCGCCGCTGAAGGAGGCGGCCCGCGGCCACCGCAAGGTCCGTGAGCACAAGCGGCTGAGCGGTGTGCGGACCGCCAGTCATTTCATCGCCGCCCTGGCCGCCCTCATCGCCTCCGGCGTGAGTTTCTTCGGCGGGATGGTGGCCTACGACCCCCTGCGCATCGTGGCCCTCTCCCGCATGCAGACGAGCGTCGCCTCCTGGTGGCCCCTGCTCGTCTACGGACCGTGGCTGGTCGCGTCGCTGTCCGTGCTGCGGGCCGCGCTGTACCAGCGCCGCGCCGTCCACTCCTGGTGCGTGGTGCTGCTCTTCTCGTCCATCGCGATGCTTTTGTGCGTCGTCCAGGCGCCCAGGACGATCATCGACATCGCGGCGGCCGCCCTGCCGGGCCTTGCGTCCCTGGCGTGCTTCCAGCAGTTCGTACGCCAGATCACCCTGACCCGCCCGCCGAGGCGAACGGCGCCCCGTCACCGGCTGCCGCGCACCCCGCCGCCCGAGCCGTCCGCGGAGGAGCCGGCACCTCCGGCGGCGGACGAGCCGGCCCCCGCCCAGGAAGCCCACCAGCCTTCGGACGCGGACGCCGCACGGCCTCGCGAACGGTGGTGAACCGCCGTCCCACCGGCACGACACGGGCCCCGACCGTTCACCGGTCGGGGCCCTGCGGCCGTCCCGGCGGGCGGGCCGGGGCCGGGAGCGTCCCGCCCGGCTTCACATGACGGGATCACCGAACTGTTCCAGGAGAGCGTCGACCGGCGTCTGGACCGGGGCGGCGAACGCCCGGCCGTGAAGGCTCAGTTCCGCCCAGATGACCTTGCCGCGGGACGTGTACCGCGTGCCCCACCGCTGTGCGAACTGCGCCACGAGGAACAGTCCCCGCCCGCCCTCGTCCGTGGTCGCCGCCCGGCGCAGGCGCGGCGAGGTGCTGCTGCCGTCCGACACCTCGCAGATCAGGCAGCGCCCGTACAGCAGCCGCACCCTGATCGGCGGGGACGCGTACCGGATCGCGTTCGTGACCAGCTCGCTTACGAGCAGTTCCGTGGTGAACGCGGTCTCCTCCAGCCCCCACTGCCGCAGCCTCTCCCGGCAGCGGTTGCGCACCGAGGGCACCACCGCCGGATCCGGCGGCACCTCCCACTCGTCGATGCACTCGCGCGGGAACAGCCGGGTGCGCGCCACCAGCAGCGCGATGTCGTCACAGGGGTGGTCCGGCTTGAGCGCGTCGATCACCCCCTGGCAGGTCTGCTCCGGCGTATGTCCTGCGGCTTCGTCCAGGGCCATGCGCAGCGCGTCCAGTCCGATGCCGATGTCACGGTCGCGGTTCTCCACCAGGCCGTCGGTGTACAGCACCAGTTGTGAGCCTTCCGGCAGCCGCAGATCGGCGGTCTCGAAGGGGTACCCGCCCAGTCCCAGCGGGGTCGAGCTGGGCACGTCGGCACAGGTGACGGTTCCGTCCGGACGGATCACCACCGGATCGGGGTGTCCCGCACGGGCCGCCGTCAGGGTGCCCGCCACCGGGTCGTAGATCGCGTACAGACAGGTCGCTCCCGCCACTCCCAGTCTCTCGTGGTCCTGCGCACTGTCGTCGGCGCTCTCCTCGCTGTCCATGCGCACGACCAGGTCGTCCAGGTTTCCGAGTACCTCGTCGACGGGCAGGTCGAGGGCTGACAGGTTGTGGACCGCGGTGCGCAGCCGCCCCATCGTCACCGCCGCGTTGAGCCCGTGACCGACGACGTCGCCGATCACCAGCGCGACACGTGCGCCGGGGAGCGGGATGACGTCGAACCAGTCCCCGCCCACCCCGGCCTCCCCCGGCAGGTACCGCCAGGCCACCTCCACCGCGTCCTGCTCCGGCTGCCCCCGCGGCAGCAGACTGCGCTGCAGGGTCACGGCCATCGCGTGCTCCCGGGTGAACCTGCGGGCGTTGTCGATGGCGACGGCCGCCCGCGCGGCCAGCTCCTCCGCGAAGGACAGGTCCTCCGGCACGAACGGCGGGGTGGCACCCGTCCGGTAGAAGTTCGCCACCCCCAAGGAGACGTTCCGGGCCCGCAGCGGCACGGTCACCAGCGAATGCATCCCGCGCGCCAGGGCCTCGCGGGCACGGTCCGGGTCCTGCTCCTGCCAGCCGCGCGCCCGCGACAGGTCGGCCTCCAGTACGCCGTGCCCCTGGCTCATCGCCAGCATCTGCGGGGTCCCGGGCGAAAAGCTGATCACCTCGTCCAGCGGATACATCGGCAGCATCTCCTGCTCGCCGCCGATCGCCGCGCGCCGCAGGCGCCGCCATCCCTCCGCGGTCGGCTCCCAGCCCCGCAGCACCGCATCCAGCAGGTCCACCGTGACCACGTCGGCGAACTGCGGCGCGGCCACTTCGGCCAGCTCCTGAGCCGTGCGCCGCACATCGAGCGTGGTGCCGATCCGCATGCCGGCCTCGTACAGCAGCTTGAGCCGCTCGCGGGCCACCGTGGCCCGCCCGGAAACCGCCGCCAGCTCGGTGGTGTCGCGCAACGTCACCACGCTGCCTCCGCGCTTCCCGTCCGGGAACGTGGGCCGCTTGTTCACCGCCAGCAGCCGGCCTCCCACGAGGTGCACCTCGTCATTGATCACCTCAGGCCCCACGAGCAGGCCCTTGAGCTGTTCGGGCAGGTCGAGCTCGCGCACATGGTGGTCCCGCGCGTCCTCCGGAAGCGCCAGCAGGCGTATCGCCTCGTCGTTGGCGAGCACCAGTCGGCCGTCGGCGTCGATGATGAGCACCCCCTCCCGCACCGCGTGCAGGACCGCCTCGTGGTGCTCGTACATCCCCGCCAGTTCGGCCGGGGCCAGCCCGCGTGTCTGCCGCATCAGGCGTCGGGACGCCAGCGTCGTCCCGGTCCCGGCCAGCACCAGTGCGACCGCCCCGGCGCCGAGCGTGATCGGCAGCTGTGGAACCCACAGGTGGGCCACGTTCCTGACCGTGATCCCGGCGGAGACCAGCCCGACGACGGTGCCGCGCCGGTCGGTGACCGGGACCACCGCCTGTACGGCCGTCCCCCTGCCCGTCGGCAGGGGCGGTCCGCCGGCCTGTTCGATGACGGTACGGCCCTTCAGCGCGGGTCCGATGGTGCCGACGAACTTCTTCCCGATCTCCTGCGGGAACGGGTACGTGTAGCGGATTCCCTGCGTGTTCATGGCCACGACGAAATCCACGCCCGCCTTCTTGCGTGCCTCTTCCGCCCGCGGTTGCAGCAGCGCGCTGGGGTTGGGGCTGCGCAGGGCCTGGGCCGTGCCGGGGGCGCTCGCGAACGCCTGGGCCGCGACGACCGACTCCCGGCGGCCCAGCTCCACGGCGTCACGCGCCGCCTGGACCACCACGGCGGCCACCGCGGCCAGGACGAGCAGCACCACGATCCCGACCTGGAGAAGGAACATCTGCCCCGCCGTGCTGCGCGGGTTGAGCAGGCAGCTGCGGCGTTCACGCGGCTGTCCGGTGAGCGGATGACGGAATGTTGTCCGGTATAGCCCGAAAGGCACCTTCACGTACCCTTCATAACACTCCACGCGCCGACCCGGACCGCCACCCGTGCGGCAGAACGCGTCGAAGGCCCCGACCGGCGAACCGGTCGGGGCCTTGGTGTGCCCCGCGGGGCTGACGCGGGAGCCCGGCACACGAGCGCGTGGGGGGCGCCCCACACGGCCCTGCGCGCCCTGTTGCGCATACCGCCGGCACACGAGCGCGTGGGGGGCGCCCCCTGCGGTCGGGGCTCGATTCAGGCGCCCGCGGCCGTGACCACCGCGTCCGTGGCGAAGCCCAGCAGGAGGCCGGCCAGGATGCACCAGGTGGTGAGCGTCTTGAATCCGGCCCTGCGGGCCACGGCCAGCAGCTCGATGACCACGTAGAGGATCGAGCCGGCGGCAAGGCCGAGGAAGGCGATGGACAGGGTGTCGTTGACCAGGTGCTGTCCGGCGATCGTGCCGAGGAAGGTGGGTCCGCCGCCGATCAGGCCGAGCAGCAGCAGCGTGGGCCAGGACGGACGCACGCCCTCGGCGGCCAGGGGGGCGACGATGCCGAAGCCCTCGGTGGCGTTGTGCAGCCCGAATCCGACGATCAGCAGGACGGCGAGCGAGAGCTCGCCCCGGGCTGCGGAGTTGCCGATGGCCAGCCCCTCGGCGAAGTTGTGCAGGCCGATCCCGGTGGCGATCATCAACGCCAGCGACCCGGCCTGGCTCCGGGTCTTCGGGGCCAGTTCGGTACTGGCGGCGGCACCGGGCCCGGCGGCTTGCGAGGCGGCCCGCCGACGGGCGATCCACCCGTCGTACTGAACGAGCCCGGCCAGCCCGATCGTCAGGCCGAGGGCCAGCGTGGTGCCCCCGGAAGCAACCGTTCCCCAGTGGTGCTCGCCGAGCGCCTCGTCGACCGGCTCCCAGGCGTGGGTCAGCACGTCCCACACGAGGAAGACCAGGATGCCGATGGCCACGGCGTTGAGTCCGGCCCGGAGGCGAGGCGTCGGGGTGCGGAGGCGGCCGAGGGGGAGGCCGAGGTAGATGGTGAAACCTGCGACGGCGCCGAGCAGGGCGATGTTCGCGCTGGACATGGGGACTCTCCGGTCTGACGTGCTGGGGAAGCGCACAGAAGGTAAGACAGGTAAGCCTTGCCTAACAACCTGGGAAGCCCGGCTTCGGGGAAGCTTGGTCAAGTCGTTACGCGACAAGCCCGCCATCGCCGGCCGCGGTGGTGCTCGCCGATGCGCGCGCACCGGCGAGCACCACCGCGCCAACTCCTCAGCCGAGGTGCCCTCTGGCCGGGCGGTCGGTCCGCACGCTCCAGCGTCCGTCGACACGGGTGAGGCGGACGGGATGGTCGAAGCACTTGCTGACCTGCTCGCCGGTCAGGACCTCATCGGCGGGACCGGAGACCAGACAGTGCCCGTCGCGCAGCAGCATCACGTGGGTCGTCCCTGGGGGAAGTTCCTCCAGATGGTGGGTGACCAGGACGGATGCGAGATCCGCGTAGGTGTGCTGCAGCGTGTCGATCCGCTCGATGAGCTGCTCACGGCCGGCGACGTCCAGACCGGTGGCGGGCTCGTCGAGCAGCAGAAGCCGCGGCCTCGGCATGAGCGCACGGGCGATGAGCGCACGGCCCCGTTCGCCCTGGGACAGGGTCGGCCACCGTGCCCCGCGACGATCGCTGAGGCCGAGCAGCCCGATGAGACGGTCGGCCGTGGCGAGCTGCTCAGGCGTCGGGTTCCAGCGCGGAACACGCTCGACGGTGTTGGTCAGCCCGGTCAGTACGACGTCCTGGACCTTGAGGGGTGAACGCAGCTCGTGCCGGGGGTTGACGTGGCCGACGTGGGAGCGCAGCTGACGTATGTCGACCCGTCCCAGTCGATGGCCCAGCACCTCGACCGTGCCGCGAGTGGGGTGGGCGAGCGCTCCGAGGAGACCGAGCAGAGTGCTCTTGCCTGCCCCGTTGGCGCCGAGCAGCGCCCAGTGCTCGCCGGCTCGTACGGTCAGCGACACCTCGCGCAGGATCGAATTGCCGTCGCGGACGACTTCCACGTCCTTCACGCGGAGCACCGGGGTTGCGCTCATGAGGAGGCCCGCCCGGAGCGGTTGACGGCAGCCATGACCGCGTGGACCGATGCGGTCAGGACGGAGGTGTCCCAGCCCGCACCCCAGCAGGTGACGTCGTCCACGCGGCATTCGGCGTAGGCGACGGCGGGGCTGCCCGGGCCGCTTGTGGCGGAGTGCTCGGTGTAGCCGAGGATGTCGACGGTGATGCCGACGGTACGGAGGGCATCGGCGAGGGCGGACAGGGGTCCGTTTCCGGTACCCCGGCAGGAGCGGACCTGTCCGTCGGTGTGCAGCGTGCAGGCGAATTGGTGCTCGCCGGGAGCGGGTTCCGTGGCGTTCCAGGAAGCCAGGGTGACCCGGCCGTCCAGAGCCGGGGTGATGTAGGTGGTGCGGAAGAGCTCCCACAGCTCCTTGTGGGACAGCTCCTGACCGGTGGCGTCGGTGACGTGCTGCACGGTGCGGGAGAAGTCCGGGCGCATCGCCTGAGGCAGGTCAAGGCCGTGGTGGGTGCGGAGGAGGTGGGCGATGCCTCCCTTGCCGGACTGGGAGTTGATACGGATGACTTCCTCGTAGGTACGGCCGATGTCGCCCGGGTCGATGGGGAGATACGGAACCGCCCAGGGGGCCGTCGCGACGGGGATGCCCTTCTCGGCGGCTCGCCCGGCGTGGTGGGCCATCCCCTTGGCGATGGCGTCCTGGTGGGTGCCGGAGAAGGCCGTGTGCACCAGGTCGCCGACGTAGGGGTGGCGGGGGTGAACCGGCAGTCGGTTGCAGTACTCCACCACCTCGCGCACCGCGTCGATGTCGGAGAAGTCGATCATGGGGTTCACGCCCTGTGCGTACAGGTTCAGTGCCAGGGTCACCAGGTCGACGTTCCCGGTGCGCTCGCCGTTGCCGAACAGGCAGCCCTCCACGCGCTGCGCGCCTGCCAGGACGGCGAGTTCGGCGCAGGCGACGCCGGTGCCGCGGTCGTTGTGCGGGTGGACCGACAGAATCACGCAGTCGCGACGCGCGAGGTGGCGGTCCATGTACTCGATCTGGTCCGCGTACACGTTGGGGGTGGCGATCTCCACCGTCGCCGGCAGATTGTGGATCACCGGCCGGTCCGGGCTCGCCCCCCACAGCTCGGTCAGGCTGTTGCACACCTCCAGGACGAAGTCCGGCTCTGTGAGGTTGAAGACCTCGGGGGAGAACTCGAACCGGATGTCGGCACCCCGCTGTTCCTCGGCGCGGTGCATCAGGTGGGCGGCGGCGTCCCGGATCAGCTCGTGGACTTCGGCGCGGGAGCGACCCAGGACGACGTCCCGCCACGTGGGCGCGGTCGCGGTGTAGAGGTGCACGAGGGTGCGGGGGAGTCCTTCGACGGAGGCGATGGTCCGGTCGATCAGGTCCCGGCGTGCCGCGGTGAACACGGAGATGGTCACGTCGTCGGGGACGATGCCGCTCTCGGCGAGGTGGCGTACGAAGTCGAAGTCGGTCCCACTGGCGGAGGGGTAGCCCACCTCGATCTCCTTGAACCCCATGGTGACCAGGAGGTCGAACATCCGGCGCTTGCGCTCCGTGTCCATCGGCTCGGCCAGCGCCTGGTTGCCGTCGCGCAGGTCGACCGGCACCCACAGGGGGGCCCGCTCGATCCGGCGTGAGGGCCAGGTCCGATCCGTCAGAGGCAGGGCAACCCGCTGGTGCGCGGGCTGGTAGCGGTGATGCGGCATTGCGCTCGGGCGCTGGGGGTTCCAGCGTGGCGCATTCGCCGGGACGTCACCGGAAGGAGTGCGCAGGGTGGGAAACAGTGTGTTCCGGAAGGAGGAAGCCATCGTGCGGAACTTCTTTCAGTCGGCCATCCGATGACCGGCGCAGCCCGGCACCCCGCTGCGGGGTGCCGGTCGTGTCAGGCCCCGCAGCGGCAGCCGAGAAGAAGCTCGTGCAGCAGCATGCCGGTACACTAGCGATAGCTCAGGTCCTCAGACAACCTGAGGAGCGGGGGCCTTGGAAGGGATGACCATGCCACTTGACGCTTTGCGGCCGTCACCTCTGGTCGAGCAGGCCACCGAGCGCCTGCGCGAGCAGATCACCGGCGGCGAGTGGGCCGTGGGGACGAAACTCCCAGGCGAGACCGCCCTGGCCAAGTCCCTCGGCGTGGGCCGCTCGACCGTGCGTGAGGCCCTGCGCGCACTGGCCGGGGCCGGGCTGGTGCAGGCGCGCCAGGGATCCGGTGTCTTCGTCATCGCGACCAGGCCGAAGGAGGACTGGTCCACGCACCTTCGCCGGGCGGCCGTCACCGATGTCTACGAGGTCCGGATGCTCGTCGAGGTCCAAGCCGCCCACCTGGCCGCGCAGCGCCGGACCGACGATGACATCGCCGCCCTCCAGGGGGCCCTGGCCAGGCGCCGGGACGCCGCGAACGCCGGCGACGCCGAGTTCGTCGCGGCCGACATCGCCCTGCATGAGGCCGTGGTCGCCGCAGCGCACAACCCGGTCCTCACCGGCTTGTTCACCGAGTTCGTACCCGTGCTGCAACGTCGGCTGCTCGATCTGGTCGAGCTTCTCAACCTGCGCTCCGAAGACCCGAATCACGGCGACGAGGGGCACGCCGCACTGGTGGACGCCGTCGTACGGGGAGACGCCGAGGGGGCCGGACACGCGCTCCGGGCCGAGCTCAAGCAGACGCTCGCCCTGCTTCACTCCCTCTGACCACGGCCCCGGCCGGAGCTGAGTTCGCGGATTGAGTTCGCGAGGTGAGGGGACTGAGAGCCGGTCATGGAGCCGGTCATGGAAAAACTGAGACCCACGGCATGCCGAAGACCCCGGCCGTCACACGGTCCGGGGTCTTCGATTCGCCTGTTCAGGCGGCTGCGGAGGATACGAGATTCGAACTCGTGAGGGGTTGCCCCCAACACGCTTTCCAAGCGTGCGCCCTAGGCCTCTAGGCGAATCCTCCGCCGGAAACATTACATGACCGAGAGGAGTGCTCGCGAACTCGTTCCCGGCTGCCGCCATCGGGTACTCTTTGCGCAGCCCCTCACGCGGCGCTATCTGACTGAACTCCCCCAGGGCCGGAAGGCAGCAAGGGTAGGTTGGCTCTGGCGGGTGCGTGAGGGGCGCTTGCGTTCCACGGGCCGGCCCCGTTGTCGGTGGGCGCCTATAACCTCGTAAGCGTGTCGTCTCTCGCGCTGTACCGCCGCTACCGCCCGGAGTCCTTCGCCGAGGTCATCGGGCAGGAGCATGTCACCGACCCGCTGCAGCAGGCGCTGCGGAACAACCGGGTCAATCACGCGTACCTGTTCAGCGGTCCGCGAGGGTGCGGCAAGACGACCAGCGCCCGGATTCTCGCCCGCTGCCTGAACTGCGAGCAGGGCCCGACGCCCACCCCCTGCGGTGAGTGCCAGTCGTGCCGCGACCTCGCGCGCAACGGTCCGGGGTCCATCGACGTCATCGAGATCGACGCGGCGTCGCACGGTGGTGTCGACGACGCCCGTGAGCTGCGGGAGAAGGCCTTCTTCGGGCCTGCCGGCAGCCGCTACAAGATCTACATCATCGACGAGGCCCACATGGTCACGTCGGCCGGCTTCAACGCGCTGCTCAAGGTCGTCGAGGAGCCGCCGGAGCACCTGAAGTTCATCTTCGCGACCACCGAGCCCGAGAAGGTGATCGGGACCATCCGGTCCCGTACCCATCACTACCCGTTCCGACTGGTGACGCCGGGCACGCTCCGGGACTACCTCGCCGAGGTTTGTCAGAAGGAGCGGATCCCGGTCGAGGACGGCGTCCTGCCGCTCGTCGTGCGGGCCGGTGCCGGGTCCGTGCGTGACTCCATGTCCGTCATGGACCAGCTGCTGGCCGGTGCCGGGGACGAGGGTGTGACCTATGCCATGGCCACCTCCCTGCTCGGCTACACCGACGGCTCGCTGCTCGACTCCGTCGTCGAGGCCTTCGCCTCCGGGGACGGGGCCGCGGCCTTCGAGGTCGTCGACCGTGTCATCGAGGGCGGCAACGATCCTCGCCGCTTCGTCGCCGACCTGCTGGAGCGGCTGCGGGACCTGGTGATCCTGTCCGCCGTGCCGGACGCGGCGGACAAGGGACTCCTCGACGCCCCCGCCGACGTCGTGGAGCGGATGCAGGCCCAGGCACGCTCCTTCGGCGCCGCCGAGCTGAGCCGCGCCGCCGACCTGGTCAACGAGGGGCTCACCGAGATGCGTGGCGCCACCTCGCCCCGCCTCCAGCTGGAGCTGATCTGCGCCCGCGTGATGCTGCCGGCCACCTACGGCGACGAGCGGTCCGTGATGGCCCGCCTCGACCGGCTGGAGCGCGGAGTGAACTTCGCCACGGGCGCCGGTGCGCCCGCCATGGGGTACGTGCCCGGGCCCCAGGCACACGCCGGACAGGTCGCCGGGAGTGGCGCGGCGGCGCCGGTCGCGGCGGTGCCGCCGGGCGGTGGGCCCGCCGCGGCCCGGGCCGCGGTACGGGCTTCGGGAACGCCGGGCGCCCAGGGCGGGCCCGCTCCGGCCGGTGTGCCGGGGGATCCCGGCGCCGGTGCCGTCGCTCCTGGGGCCGCCTCGGGCCCCGCGGGTCACGGCGCTGCCCCGGACCCCGCAGGCCCTTCCAGCCCCGCCAGTCCTGTCGGCCCCGCCAGTCCTGTCGGCCCCGCCAGTCCTGTCGGCCCCGCCAGTTCCGGCCCTTCCGGCCCTTCCGGCCTCGTCGGGGACGACCGCTTCCAGGAGCCGTCGGCCCCCGCCGCGGCCTCTGCGCCCTCCTCCGCTGCCGTCGCGCCCGAGGCGCCGTCCGCCGCCCCACCGGCCGCCCCCGGCGCCTGGCCCACCGCGGCCGCCGCGGGCGGTGGCCGGCGGCCCGGCGGCTGGCCCACCGCGGCGGCGCCGGGCGGCGGCCGGGCTCCGGTCGCGGCGGCCGCGTCGGCACCCGCACGGCCGTCGGCTGCGGCAACCCCGCCCGCCTCTCCCGGCGTGCCGTCCGCCACCGCGCCCGCGGCACAGGCCCCCGTGGGCGGCGGGCTCGACCCGCGCACCCTGTGGCCGAACATCCTCGAAGCGGTGAAGAACCGCCGACGCTTCACCTGGATCCTGCTCAGCCAGAACGCCCAGGTGACCGGCTTCGACGGCACCACCCTGCAACTCGGCTTCGTCAACGCCGGCGCGCGTGACAACTTCGCGAGCAGCGGCAGCGAGGACGTGCTGCGGCAGGCGCTGTCCGAGCAGTTCGGCGTCCAGTGGAAGATCGAGGCGCTCGTCGACCCGGCGGGCGGCGGTGCCGCACCGGCCACTGCCACCGGCGGGTACGGCTCGGGCGCGGGCCCCGCATCCGGTGGTGGCGCGGGCCCCGGCGGCGGTGGATACGGTGCGGGCGGCGGCTTCGGCGGGGGCGGCGGCGCCACGGCCGGGCAGCGCACGGCGGCTGCGCAGCCCACGGCCACGGCGGCGTCCGCCCCACCCCAGGGCCGTCCGGCGGCCGCGGCGCCCCCCGCGTCGACCACGGCACCCCGGCGCACCGCACCCGAGCCGACACCGGTCGCCCCCGAGGACGACATTCCCGAGGACGACGACCCCGACCTCGACGAGTCGGCCCTCTCCGGGCACGAACTCATCGTGCGGGAGCTGGGCGCGACGGTGGTCGAGGAGTACTCGACGGAGTAGGCGTATCCACACCTGCGGGGGCGCCTTCAACGGGCCGCAGCCGGGGGTGGGGGCGGCTGCGTTGCACCCCGGGCGCGCCCACACCAGCGGGTCGGGCTTTCGGGGGAACCGATCGTGCTTTCGGAACCACAGCCGGAGTCGGAGAGGCACCGCCGCGCTTTCGGAGGAACCCACGAACACCCCGCCCCCCGCTGTTCGGAAGCCCGCACAATCCCCGTCGGCCTCCTCCCGTTAGGCTGACCCCGTGAAGGTCCTCGTCATCGGTAGCGGCGCCCGCGAGCATGCCCTGTGCCGTTCCCTGTCCCTCGACCCCGACGTCACCGCGCTGCACTGCGCCCCCGGCAATGCCGGCATCGCCGAGGTCGCCGAGCTGCATCAGGTGGACGCCCTCGACGGCGCGGCGGTGTCCGCGCTGGCCACGGAGCTCGGCGCCGCCCTCGTGGTGGTCGGCCCGGAGGCGCCGCTGGTCGCCGGAGTCGCCGACGCCGTGCGCGAGGCGGGCATCCCGGTCTTCGGCCCCTCCGGGGAGGCCGCCCGGATCGAGGGCTCCAAGGCCTTCGCCAAGGACGTGATGGCCGCCGCCGGCGTGCCCACCGCGCGGTCGTACGTCTGTACGACCGAGGAGGAGGTGGCCGAGGCCCTCGACGCCTTCGGGGCCCCGTACGTCGTCAAGGACGACGGGCTGGCCGCGGGCAAGGGCGTCGTCGTCACCGGTGACGTCGAGGCGGCCAGGGCGCACGCGGCGGCCTGCGAGCGGGTGGTGGTCGAGGAGTACCTCGACGGCCCCGAGGTGTCCCTCTTCGCCGTCACCGACGGCACGACGGTGCTGCCGCTGCAGCCCGCCCAGGACTTCAAGCGGGCCCTGGACGGCGACGAGGGCCCGAACACCGGGGGCATGGGCGCCTACTCCCCGCTGCCCTGGGCCGCCCCGGATCTGGTGGACGAGGTCCTGCGGACCGTGCTGCAGCCGACCGTGGACGAGATGCGCCGCCGGGGCACGCCGTTCTCGGGTCTGCTCTACGCCGGTCTGGCGATCACCGGCCGGGGCGTCCGCGTGATCGAGTTCAACGCCCGCTTCGGCGACCCCGAGACCCAGGTGGTCCTGGCCCGGCTGCGGACCCCGCTGGCCGGGGTCCTGATGGCCGCGGCCACCGGCAACCTCGCCGACCTGGCGCCCCTGCGCTGGAGCGACGAGGCGGCCGTCACCGTGGTCGTCGCCTCGCACAACTACCCCGGCACCCCGCGCACCGGTGACCCGATCACCGGTCTGGACGAGGTGACCGCCGAGGACGCCCCGCACGCCTACGTCCTGCACGCCGGAACCAGGCGCGAGGGCGACGAGGTGCTGAGCGCTGGGGGCCGGGTGCTGTCCGTCACGGCCACGGGCAAGAACCTGACCGAGGCCCGCGAACGGGCCTACACCGCAGTGCAGCGCATTCGCCTCGACGGCTCCCAGCACCGCACGGACATTGCGGCGAAGGCGGCGGCGCGGACAGCGGGGGCCTGATCCCCGAGCGCGCGGGCCGGAAAGCAGCGCCGGTCACCCGCTTGCCGGACCCACTGGTTCCACCGGCACCGGCCATCTCGCAGGTCACAGGCCCCGGAGGCGATCCGGGGCCTGATCTTTGCTGTCCGTCGATCACCTCTGACCAAAGCCATTCCATCGAGTGACCAATGCCGTATCCGGCTGACGTGGGGCGGAGCCCCAACTAGGGTGCGGCGCAAGCGTTCCGGCACTTGGCCCACCGGCATTGCGATGTCACTGACGGGTGCCACAGTGGGGGAGTGAGCAACACCAGGACAGTCGGGAGGGGTGACGTCCGGTCGTGACCGGTATGGGCGTGGAGATCGGCGCGCAGGCCGCGCGCTCCCGGGCCCTGGCCGTGCTGCGCATCCGCAGCAGGGCGGTGGCCGTGGCCGTGCTGCCCGCTGCCGTCGCCGTGATCCTCCTCGCCGGCGGCTCCACCGGGCATCTGGTGGGCGGCGGCTGGGACCTCGCCCGCTGGGTCGTGGGCGCCGTGGCCGTCGTCGTGGTGCTGGTCGCCACCGTCATCGGGCTGGTCGTCGCGCGGGCCCGCCCCGCGGTGAGCCCGACGGTGCCGGTACCCGAGGAATCCGCTCCGGACCTGTACCGCCTGGTGCGCGATCTCGCCGACCGCCTCGAGGTCCCGGCCCCGTCCGCCATAGCGCTCACCCCGGACTGCGACAGCTGGCTGGAGGACCGCACCCACCCCGCCCACGGCCCGCCCGCGCGGGACGACCACGACACCCCGGACGGCGTACCCGGCCTGTCCCCGGCCCGGCCTCGCCGCACCGCCGCTCCCGTCCTGGTCATCGGTTCCCCGTTCCTGTGGTGGATGCGCGTCGGCGAGCTGCGGGCGGTGCTCGCCCCGGTCGTCGCCGGTACGGGACCGTCGGCGCACCCGGACATAGCGGCCGCCCGCCGTTTCGTCCGGGGCCTGGACGCGGCCGTGGCCGTGACCGCGACATCCGCCCGCCGCTCCCTGTCCGGCTCGGTGCGCGCGGGTCTCGGCTGGGTGGCCCGTCTGCTGCTGCGCAGCTGCCGGGAGCACGCGGTCGAGATGGAGCGGGGAGTGGCGGCCGCGGCGGCCGAGCGTGCACAGGCTGTGGACTACGGCCTCCGGATCGTCGCCCAGGAGCAGGTCGGCCTGGCGTACGCGGGCTGGGACCGGCTGCTGACCCGAGTCGCGCTCCCGGCCTGGCGGATGGGCCGCTGGCCGTCCCGGCTGGACGCGGGTGTCGTGGCGGCCCTGACCGAGCTGTCCCGCCGGGACCGGCTGGCCGAGGGATTCGCCTCCCGGCTCGGCGAGCGGCCCGCCTGCGACCTGCTCGAAGAGCCCGGCGCGGTGGACGAGGCCGCCTCGCTGCTGGCCGCCCGGCTCTTCCACGGCGGCCCGGCCGGGCGGGGCCCGGACTGGTCCCCGGTGGACTGGCAGGAGTACCCGGACGAGGTCGTCGACCGCAAGTGGCGTACGGACGCGGCCCGCCTGCACCGGGTCCTGGACGCCCTGGGCGTCCGCCGCTCCCCCGACCCGCCGGCTCCCGACCCGCACGGCGCGACCCTGGCCCGGGTCCTGGACCACCTCTCGGCCCCACCGGCCGCGACGGACACTCCGGTCCCCGGGACACCGGCCGGCCCCGGCGGCACCGAGCCGGCCCAGGGCCGTCACTGCGAGCCGCCGGCCGGCCCCGGCGCCCCAGCCCGGCCCGCAGCGATCGACGCTCACCGTCCCGAGCCGGTCTTCGAGAGGCGTGAGAGCGGGGAGGGGATCGGTGACGGGAGCGGTGCGGAGGACGAGGCCGAGCTCGACAACGAGCGGAGTGCGGCGCTCGCGGCGGGTCTCAGTGCCGAGCTCGCGCGTGAGGAGGCGGCCGTACCGCCGGGCTGGAGGACGGCGACGCAAGCCGTCGGCCAGGTGTCCGCCACCGTCCTGTGGGACGACGGCTCGCTGCCGCTGTTCCCCCTCCAGCCCCCGCGCACCGGCCGCGAGCTCCTCGCCGACCACGTCACGGCGATGGTGTGCTGCGCCGCGATGGACACCGCCGGCGCGACACCCGGCCTCGACTGGCTCGACGGCCCGTCCCTCCTGGTCAACGGCGAGCGGGCGGCCGACCTCACCCCGAAGGTTCTCGCCCTGGTCGAGGACAGCGACCCGGCGCCCCTCCGGGCCTGGCTGGTCGAGTTGGGCATACGCCCGGAGAAGCCCGTGCGGCTGGGATGAGCGACCGTATCCCGCCCCGGACCCACCCGACCCGTCCCGGTCCGTCCGTCCCCGGATGCCGTCCCGTACCCGATGTACCGGATTACCCGCTTCCACTTTCGGCCAATTCGCAACGAATAGTGACAGCATGCGTGCGTTATGTGATGTGCTGGGATCGATCGCGCACATGGCAAGCGCGCGCGACATACGACAGACCTACAAAAGAGACACACACAGAAGACGCACAGAGGCACACCGCGGACCACGGGGGCACGAGGGAGGGGAACGGCCATGGGATCGGAGCAGATCCGCCGCTGGGAGTCGGGAGCACTCGCGCACGCCGTGACGGACCCCTTCGGCCAGGGCCCGGTCCCCTGGCTGCGCGGCAGCGAGACGTACTTCGACGACACCGGTCACGTCGTCCCCTGGTACGTCGACCCGGCCCCCCGCCCGGCGCCCGGCGCCCCCCGCGTCCCTGCCCCCCGCGCCTCCGGCGGGCCCCGCTCGGCCGACGACGTCCACCGCCAGATCAAGGGCTTCACCTCCACCGGCGCCGTCGCGCCCGGCGAGGCCATCGACTTCCACGTCACCGTCGACCCGCCGCAGCAGTTCAGCGTCGACGTCTACCGCATCGGCCACTACGGCGGCGACGGCGCCGCGAAGATCACCACCAGCCCTCGCCTGTCGGGCATCGTGCAGCCCCCGCCGCTGGCCGCCGACCGCACGGTCTCCTGCCACCACTGGTGGCTGTCCTGGCGGCTGCAGGTCCCGTCGTACTGGAGTATCGGCGCGTACGTCGCCGTCCTGACCACGGCGGACGGCTACCGCTCGCACATCCCGTTCACCGTCCGCGACAACCACCCGGCGGACCTGCTGCTGCTCCTGCCGGACATCACCTGGCAGGCCTACAACCTCTACCCGGAGGACGGCCGCACCGGCGCCAGCCTCTACCACGCCTGGGACGAGAAGGGCCGCCTGCTCGGCGAGGCCGACGCCGCGACCACCGTCTCCTTCGACCGGCCGTACGCGGGCGCGGGCCTGCCCCTGCACGTCGGCCACGCCTACGACTTCATCCGCTGGGCCGAGCGCTACGGCTACGACCTGGCCTACGCCGACGCCCGTGACCTGCACGCCGGCCGGGTCGACCCCACTCGCTACCGCGGCCTGGTCTTCCCCGGCCACGACGAGTACTGGTCGGTCAGCATGCGCCGCACCGTCGAACTGGCCCGGGAGCACGGCACGTCCCTGGTCTTCCTCTCCGCGAACACCATGTACTGGCAGGTGGAGCTGGGCCCCTCTCCGTCCGGCGTGCCCGACCGCCTGCTGACCTGCCGCAAGCGCAAGGGCCCGGGGCGGCCGGTGCTGTGGCGGGAGATCGACCGCCCCGAGCAGCAGCTGGTCGGCATCCAGTACGCGGGCCGGGTCCCCGAACCGCACCCGCTGATCGTCCGCAACGCCGACCACTGGCTGTGGGAGGCCACCGGAGCGGGCGAGGGCGACGAGATCGAGGGCATGGTCGCGGGCGAGGCCGACCGCTACTTCCCGCGCACCCCGCTGCCCGAGCACCAGGACCGCATCCTGCTCGCGCACTCCCCGTACACCGACGGCGACGGCGCTTCCCGCCACCAGGAGACGTCGCTGTACCGCGCCCCCTCGGGGGCCCTGGTCTTCGCTGCCGGAACGTTTGCCTGGTCGCCCGCCCTGGACCGCCCCGGCCACGTCGACACGCGGATCCAGCGGGCCACCGCCAACCTCCTGGACCGCATCTGCAAACACGACTGACGGCACGTACCCGACGTGGGCCGCGTCCGTTCCCACGCACCCCGACCCAGGTCCGGTCCCTCCCATACGGGAGAATCGAGCCACTTGGACAGAACCACGGGGAGGAACCGTGTCCGGATTCGTCGAAAAGCCCGAGCCGATCCAGGTTCCGGGTCTGGTGCATCTGCACACCGGAAAGGTGCGCGAGCTGTACCAGAACGAGGCGGGCGACCTCGTGATGGTCGCCAGCGACCGCATGTCCGCCTACGACTGGGTGCTGCCCACCGAGATCCCCGACAAGGGCCGCGTGCTCACGCAGCTCTCTCTGTGGTGGTTCGACCGGCTCGCCGACCTGGTCCCCAACCACGTGCTGAGCACGGAGCTGCCCGAGGGCGCCCCCGCCGACTGGGCGGGCCGCACCCTGGTCTGCAAGTCCCTGCGGATGGTCCCCGTGGAGTGCGTGGCCCGCGGCTACCTCACGGGCTCGGGCCTGGCCGAGTACCAGGAGTCCCGCACGGTCTGCGGGCTCGCCCTCCCCGAGGGTCTCGTGGACGGCTCCGAGCTGCCCGCCCCGATCTTCACTCCGGCCACGAAGGCGGAGGTCGGCGAGCACGACGAGAACGTCTCCTACGAGGAGGTGGCCCGCCAGGTCGGCGCCGACACCGCGGCCGGGCTGCGCCAGGTCACCCTCGCCGTCTACGGCCGCGCCCGGGACATCGCCCGGGACCGCGGGATCATCCTGGCCGACACCAAGTTCGAGTTCGGCTTCGACGGCGACACCCTCGTCCTCGCGGACGAGGTGCTCACCCCGGACTCGTCCCGCTTCTGGCCCGCCGACCAGTGGCAGCCGGGGCGCGCGCAGCCGTCGTACGACAAGCAGTTCGTGCGCGACTGGCTGACCTCGCCCGAGTCCGGCTGGGACCGCAGGAGCGAGCAGCCCCCGCCGGCGCTGCCGCAGCAGGTCGTGGAGGCGACCCGGGCGAAGTACCTGGAGGCGTACGAGCGGCTGACGGGAACGCGCTGGTCGTAGGCCATGAAAAAGACCCCGGTCGCAATGACCGGGGTCCTGTTCCTGAGCGGACGACGAGGCTCGAACTCGCGACCTCAACCTTGGCAAGGTTGCGCTCTACCAACTGAGCTACGTCCGCGTTGCGCCGTGGCGCGAGAGCAACTATACCCAACCTCGCTCGCGTGCGAGCCGTACGGCGGCATGACGGTTCTCCGCACCGAGCTTGGTCACCTCCGACGACAGGTAGTTCCGTACGGTCCCCGGCGACAGCGCGGCCCGCTCCGCGATCTCCGCGACCGGCGCCCCGTCGGCGGCGAGCTCCAGCACCTCTGCCTCCCGCGCGGTCAGCGGGGAGTCGCCGGCGGAGATCGCGTCGGCGGCCAACTCCGGATCGACGTAACGGTTTCCGGCGTGCACCGTACGGATGATCTCGGCCAGCCGCTGAGCGCTGACGGTCTTCGGTACGAACCCCCGCACACCCGCCGCAAGCGCCCGCTTCAGATGTCCGGGCAGCCCGTGACTGGTGACGATCAGTACCTGGCAGCCGGGCAGCTCGGTGCGCAGGGATGTGGCGACCTTCACACCGTCCGCGCCCGGCATCTGAAGATCCAGTACGGCCACGTCGGGCGCGTGCGCCCTGGCCATGGCCAGCGCCTCCGGTCCGCTGGCCGCCTCGGCGACGACCAGAAGGTCCTCCTCCAGGGCGAGCAGCGCGGCGAGCGCGCCGCGGATGAGGTGCTCGTCGTCGGCCAGCAGCAGCCGCACCGGCCGGGGGGACGCCGTCATGGGGTGACCTCGCTCAAGGGATGGGGCCCGCTCGGTGGACGAGTCCCGCTCGCAGGACGGGGAAGGGCGGGCGCGGCGGTCGGTGGCAGCGGGACCTCTGCGGCGAGCCGGAAGCGGCCCGGTCCTGAGGGGCCGGCCCGCAGGGTGCCGTCGAGCTGCGACAGCCGCTCGCGCAGTCCCGCGAGCCCGGACCCGGACCCGGACCCGGGGCGGGCGTCCGGCACCCCGTCGTTCTCCACCGACAGCTCGGCCCGGCCGTCCGCCACGCGCAGGGCCACCGTGCAGTGCCGGGCGTCCCCGTGGCGCAGGACGTTCGTGGCGGCCTCCCGGACCACCCAGCCGAGCGCGGACTGCACCGGGGCGGGCAGCCCGGTGGCCGAGCCCGTGACCGTGCAGTCGATGCCGGCGGCCGCCAGCACGCCCTGGGCTCCGGCGAGTTCCGCGGCCAGGTCGGCCTCGCGGTAGCCGCGCACCACCGCGCGCACCTCGCGCTGCGACTCCTGCGCCAGCCGCTGCACCTCGGTCATCTGCGCCACGGCCTCGGGACGGCCCCGTTGTGCCAACTGCACGGCGAGCTCGGCCTTCAGCGCTATCACCGCGAGGTTGCGCCCCATCACGTCGTGCAGGTCCCGCCCGAACCGCAGTCGCTCCTCGGCCACGGCGAGCCGGGCCTCGATCTCCCGGGCCCGCTCCGCCTCCCACAGCACGGACAGGGTCCAGGCCCCGCAGCGCGAGGCGAGCAGCGAGAACACGGTGCCGAAGGCAGTCATGAGCCCGGTGAGCAGCGCCTCCATGCCGTCCGCGCGGGCGAGTCCGTAGACGGCCATGAGGACGGCGGCGAGGACGGCGGACCGGCGGATGAACACCCGGACCGGCACCACCAGCCCGTAGGGCAGGCCGAAGGACAGCAGGACGGCGCCGAGCACCATCCGGCCGGTCGCCGGGTCGGTCGGCCGGCCGGCCTGCAGAACCACGATCAGCGCCAGCTGCACGACCAGCAGGAGGGCCGGCACCCGCAACGTGCCGCGGGGCAGTTCGGCGCGGCCGAGGTAGTGGTCGAGGACGGGCCTGACCAGCCGGCTGGCCGCCACGCACTGCAGGGCGTTGCCCAGCAGGAGCAGCCCGGCCAGGATCCGCGCGGGCACCCCGTCGGGGAGCCCGGCGACCAGCGGCAGCAGCAGCCAGGACAGCGAGAACAGCCACAGCGTGCAGTGCCACATGACGACGCTCTGCAGTTCCACGCGGGCGGCCTTGCTGCGCTCGTGCCAGGTGCGGCGCTGCCAGTCCCGTATGCGTCCGATCACTGCGTGCCCCCCGGCTCCCCGTCCCTCAGCGCCGTGGTTCCCAACGGAACCACCGCCGTACAGCAAACACCGACGCAACGGTCCAGGCCAGCGCGGACACCACGGCACCCAGTGCCTGGCCGCCCGACAGCTGCCCGGTCCAGCCGCCGCGCACCAGGGTGATCACCGGGGTCAGCGGCAGCACTCGGCACATGTTCGCCAGGCGGTCGGGCAGCAGCTCCAGGGGGACGGCCAGCCCGGAGCCGATCATCGTGAGCAGGATCAGCGGGCCCGTGGTGACCTGCGCGCTCTCGGTGGTCCGGGTGAAGCTGGCGGTCACGGCCGCGAGGCACACGCACAGCACCAGGCCCAGGAGCAGTCCGAGCACCGCCAGTTGGGGCGCGCGGGGGGCGGGCACCCGCAGCAGCGCCGTGCAGGCCGTCACCAGCAGCAGGGACTGGACCAGCGCCGTGACGGCGGCCGGCAGAGCGGATCCGGCCAGGATCTCCGTGTCGCGCAACTCGCCGGTGCGCAGCCGCTTGAGGACCAGCTGCTCGCGCCGGGAGACGAAGACGCCGACCAGCGTCGAGTACACGGCGAACAGCAGCGAGAAGCCGATTGCGGCGGGCAGCACGACCAGCCCGACGCTGAGGCCGACGTTCTTGAGGTTCATCTGCTCGACCGCCGACTGCACGCTGAACGGCAGGACCAGCGGGAGGAACACGGCCGCCACCATGGCACTTCTGCTCCGCCCGAGCAGGGTGAGCTCGGCCCGCGCGAGGGCGGCCATGCGGCCCGCCGGTGCGGCAAGGACCCCACTCGCGCGACGCCCGCCTCCGGGGGTGCCGCTCATGCCGGGTAGGCCTTCGGCCGGGATGCCGCCCATGCCGGGTACGCCTCCAGGGATGCCGCCCATGCCGGGTACGCCTCCAGGGGTGCCGCTCATGCCGGGTACGCCTCCAGGGGTGCCGCTCATGCCGTGTGCGCCTTCGGCCGGGGTGCCGCTCATGCCGGGTACGCCTCCAGGGGTGCCGCTCATGCCGTGTGCGCCTTCGGCTGCGGCGCGGACGCCTCCCGCGCGATGCCCAGGAACGCCTCCTCCAGGGAGGCCGATCGCGCGTCGAGACCGCGCAGTTCCACCCCGGCCCGGCGGGCCCACAGCAGCAGTTCCGTCGCCGTCCGCTGGAGCTCCCGGGTGCGCAGCCGGACGAGCCGGCCCCGTACCTCGTGCGTGAGGACCCCGAGTCCGGCGAGCGGTGGCAGGTCCCCGACGAAGTAGCCCTCGGGCAGTTCGAAGGAGATCCGGGACGGCTGGGACGCGGTCACCTCGGCCGGGGTCCCGGCGGCCGCGATGCGCCCCTCGTGCAGGATCGCGAGCCGGTCGGCCAGGATTTCGGCCTCCTCCAGGTAGTGCGTGGTGAGCAGCACGGTCGTCCCGGCGTCGCGCAGCGCCCGCACCAACTCCCAGGTGTCCCGGCGCCCTTCGGCGTCCAGCCCGGTCGTCGGCTCGTCCAGGAACAGCACCTCGGGTTCGCCGAGCAGTGCCAGGGCCAGGTCCAGGCGCCGTCGTTCACCCCCGGACAGCTGCTTCACCCGTACGTCCGCCCGGCGCTCCAGGCCGACCAGCGCCAGCGCCTCCCGGACCGGGCGCGCTGCGCTGACGCATCCCGCCCACATCCGCGCGGTCTCGGCGACGGTCAGCTCGGACGGGAATCCGCCTTCCTGCAGCATCACTCCGGTGCGCGGCCGTACGACGGCCCGCTCGCCGTGCGGATCGTGCCCGAGTACCCGCACCCGGCCCCCGGTCGGCGGTGCCAGTCCCTCCAGCAGCTCCACCGTCGACGTCTTGCCCGCGCCGTTGGTGCCCAGCAGCGCGAAGACCTCCGCGCGGTCCACGTGGAACGTGATCCCGCGCACGGCCTCGAACCCGCCCCCGTACACACGCCGCAGGTCGGTGACCTCTATCACGTGTTCGCGTTCGTTGGTGTCCATGGCTCCAGCGTCCCGGCGGACGGAAGCCGGCAGCAGTGCGCGGTGTCATCACCCGGCATGACAAATGTCAGAGGGCGTGCACGATGCGGCACAACGAGGCGTGCAAGACGAGGCACAACGAAACGTGCAAGATGCGGCACACGAAAAAGACCCCGGTCCAGTGGACCGGGGTCTTGTTTCCCGAGCGGACGACGAGGCTCGAACTCGCGACCTCAACCTTGGCAAGGTTGCGCTCTACCAACTGAGCTACGTCCGCAATGCCCCCGACCGGCTCCCACCGATCGGTGCGAGCACCAGCCTACCTGATCCACAAGAGTGGTCGGGACCGGCGGTGCAGAGCGGGTGACAGGAATCGCACACTGCGCCTTCCCCCTGGAAGGGGGATGTTCTGCTACTGAACTACACCCGCATGTACTCCGTGGGCTTCGGCCTTTCGGCCTCGCCCCTCGGCGTGCTCCAGACATTAACTGATCAGCAGGGGGGTAGCGCAAGTCGGTTGGCCCCAGGGCCCGCTGACGGGCCCTGGGCCGCGCCCGGCCGCCCCGGCACGCCGTGGAACGGTGGCGTCACTGTGCCGCGGCGAACGCCTCGTAGACCTTCTTGGGGATGCGGCCGCGGGCCGGCACGTCCATCTTGTTGGCCTGGGCCCAGGCCCGGACGGCCGCCGGGTCGGGGGCGACCTCCGTCTGCCGGTAGGCCTTGCCCGACCTCGACCGCTTGCGGCCCGCCTCCACGTAGGGCGCGAGCGCCTTACGCAGTTTCTTGGCATTGGCTTGGTTCAGGTCGATCTCGTAGGACTTGCCGTCGAGTCCGAAGGCGATCGTTTCCGCCGCTTCCGAGCCGTCGATGTCGTCAGAGAGAGTGACCACGACACGCTGCGCCACGAATATCGGTCCCTTCGTGCGACACCTCCACGGGCACGTCTCCGCGGTGACGTGCGGAGACGTTCGGAGATGCCGGCTGTTCGCCTGTTATCGGGAAAAGTATCGGCTGTCGCCAATTCATTTGTACAGTGCCGGGCATTGCAAAGTGAAGCCCGACTAAATCTGTCCGCGTGTCCCAGCGCAATACCGGGTCCGACACGGATCGCCGAACTTTCCCAGAACTTTTCACGAAGACGCCCGCTCGATACCGGATCGTGATGACGGTCACGTAGTTTCCTACGAGTCTACTCGCGTAGAAATTTTGTACAGGTAGTCTGAAGGAACCTGCTCAGCACCACACACCGGGAGTGCCAGTGGCACGCGTCGTAGTCGACGTCATGCTCAAGCCGGAGATCCTCGACCCCCAGGGCCAGGCGGTGCAGCGCGCACTGCCGCGGCTGGGTTTCGACGGCATCTCCGACGTACGTCAGGGAAAGCGATTCGAACTGGAAGTTGACGGGCCGGTCGACGAGGCCGTGCTCGCCCGCATTCACGATCTTGCCGAATCCTTCCTCGCCAACACCGTGATCGAGGACTTCACCGTCAAGGTGGAGGAAGTCACGGAGGCCGCGAAGTGACCGCTCGTATCGGCGTCGTCACTTTTCCGGGCAGCCTCGACGACCGGGACACCCAGCGTGCGATCCGCCTCGCGGGCGCGGAACCCGTCGCCCTGTGGCACAAGGACAAGGACCTCGAGCAGGTCGACGCGGTGGTCCTGCCCGGCGGTTTCTCCTACGGCGACTACCTGCGCGCCGGCGCCATCTCCCGCTTCTCGCCGGTGATGGAGACCGTCATCGAGCAGGCGAGGGCCGGCCTGCCGGTCCTCGGCATCTGCAACGGCTTCCAGGTCCTCACCGAGGCCCACCTCCTGCCGGGCGCCATGCTCGGCAACGACCACCTCCACTTCATCTGCCGCGACCAGAAGCTGCGGGTGGAGAACGCGGAGACCGCCTGGACCGGCGACTACAGCGCCGGTCAGGAGATCCACATCCCGCTGAAGAACATGGACGGCCGGTACGTCGCCGACGACTACACGCTCGACAAGCTGGAGGCCGAGGGCCGGGTGGTCTTCCGGTACGTCGACTTCAACCCGAACGGCAGCCTCCGGGGCATCGCCGGAATCACCAACGAGGCCGGGAACGTCGTCGGCCTCATGCCGCACCCCGAGCACGCCGTCGAGCCGCTGATCGGTACCGGGCGTACCGACGGGCTCCCTTTCTTCACCTCGATCATCAAGAAGCTGGTGGGCGCATGAGCAGGACGCCTCTGGACACGGTCGAGCACGCGGCCGCGACCCCCGACGTCGAGCTGCCCTGGGCCGAACTCGGCCTGAAGAAGGACGAGTACGAGCGGATCGTCGAGATCCTGGGCCGCCGCCCCACCGGCGCCGAACTCGCCATGTACTCGGTGATGTGGTCCGAGCACTGCTCGTACAAGTCCTCCAAGGTCCACCTCCGCCAGTTCGGCGAGAAGGCCCCCGAGAACGACGCCCTGCTCGTGGGCATCGGCGAGAACGCCGGTGTGGTGGACGTCGGCCAGGGCTACGCGGTGACCTTCAAGGTCGAGTCGCACAACCACCCGTCGTACGTCGAGCCCTACCAGGGCGCGGCCACCGGCGTGGGCGGCATCGTCCGCGACATCATCGCGATGGGCGCGCGGCCGGTCGCCGTCGTCGACCCGCTGCGCTTCGGCGCGGCCGACCACCCCGACACCAAGCGCGTCCTGCCGGGCGTCGTCGCGGGCATCGGCGGCTACGGCAACTGCCTGGGCCTGCCCAACATCGGCGGCGAGGTCGTCTTCGACGCCTGCTACCAGGGCAACCCGCTGGTCAACGCGGGCTGCATCGGTGTCATGCGGCACGAGGACATCCACCTGGCCAAGGCCTCCGGCGCGGGCAACAAGGTCGTCCTGTACGGCGCCCGGACCGGTGGCGACGGCATCGGCGGCGCCTCGATCCTGGCCTCCGAGACCTTCGACGACGCCAAGCCGTCCAAGCGCCCGGCGGTCCAGGTCGGCGACCCCTTCCAGGAGAAGCTCCTCATCGAGTGCACGCTGGAGGCGTTCGCCGAGAAGCTGGTCGTCGGCATCCAGGACCTGGGCGCGGCCGGTCTGTCCTGCGCGACCTCGGAGCTCGCCTCCAACGGCTCCGGCGGCATGCGCGTGACCCTGGACGACGTACCGCTGCGCGACTCCACGCTCTCGCCGGAGGAGATCCTCATGAGCGAGTCGCAGGAGCGCATGTGCGCGGTCGTCGAGCCGGACAAGGTCGACCGCTTCCTGGAGATCTGCGAGAAGTGGGACGTCATCGCCACCGTCATCGGTGAGGTGACCGACGGCGACCGCCTGGAGATCTACTGGCACGGCGGCAAGATCGTGGACGTCGACCCGCGCACGGTGGCGCACGAGGGCCCGGTCTACGAGCGCCCGTACGCCCGCCCGTCCTGGCAGGACGAGCTGCAGGCCGACGACGCGAACAAGCTTCCCCGGCCGTCGTCGAGCCAGGAGCTGAAGGACCAGATCCTGAAGCTGGTGGCCTCTCCCAACCAGGCCTCCAAGAAGTGGATCACCTCTCAGTACGACCACTTCGTGCAGGGCAACACCGTCCTTGCCCAGCCCGAGGACTCCGGGATGATCCGCATCGACGAGAGCACCGGCCTCGGTGTCGCGCTCGCGACCGACGGCAACGGCCGGTACGCCAAGCTCGACCCGTACGCGGGCGCGCAGCTGGCCCTCGCGGAGGCCTACCGGAACGTGGCGACCACCGGCGCCAAGCCGCTCGCCGTCTCCGACTGCCTCAACTTCGGCTCGCCCGAGGACCCGGCGGTCATGTGGCAGTTCGCGGAGGCCGTGCGCGGTCTCGCCGACGCCTGTCAGCAGCTCGGCACCCCGGTGACCGGCGGCAACGTCTCGCTCTACAACCAGACGGGCGAGGCGGCCATCCACCCGACGCCGGTGGTCGCGGTCCTCGGCGTCATCGACGACGTGGCCCGGCGCACCCCGGTCGCCTTCCAGGAGGAGGGGCAGCTGCTCTACCTCCTCGGCGACACCCGTGAGGAGTTCGGCGGCTCGGCCTGGTCGCAGGTGGTCCACGACCACCTGGGCGGACTGCCGCCCAAGGTCGACCTGGAGCGCGAGCGGCTGCTCGCCGAGATCCTGATCTCCGCCTCCCGCGACGGCATGGTCGACTCCGCGCACGACCTGTCCGACGGCGGTCTGATCCAGGCCGTGGTGGAGTCCGCGCTGCTCGGCGGCAAGGGTGCCCGGCTGGTCGTGCCGGACGGCCTCGACGCGTTCACCTTCCTCCTGTCGGAGTCGGCCGGACGCGCCGTCGTCGCCGTACCGCGCTCGGAGGAGGTCCGCTTCAACGACATGTGCGGCGCGCGCGGCCTGCCCGCCACCCGCATCGGTGTCGTGGACGGGGACACGATCGAGGTCCAGGGCGAGTTCGAGCTGTCCCTGACCGAGCTCCGCGAGGCCCACGAGGCCACGATCCCGGCGCTGCTCGCGTAAGCGGCCGTACGGTCGCACGCACGCCTTACGGCACCTCGTACGACGTCGAAGGCCCCGACCGGTTCGCCGGGCGGGGCCTTCGAGACGCGTGCCGTGGACCGGCTGTGGCCCTCGTCGGGGAGAGCGGCCGCGCGCAAAGGGCCTGAGCGGCCGCGCCGTGAAGGCTTAGGCTCACCCCCATGCCCCCGGCCAGGAAGCGCACACGGACCTACGACCCGGCGAAGATCCGCGCCGCGGTCCTCGCCCAGTTCGCCCACGTACGGGAAGCCGCCCGAGGCCTCACCCCCGAGCAACTCGCCCGGCCCACCCGGCTGGGCGACTGGACCGTACGGGACCTGGTCGCCCACATCGGCATGGCGCTCTCCGCGGTCGACCGGGCCCTGGACCGGCCCGAGCCGGCCCGGCAGGACGCGGTGCTGCTCGACTGGCCGTTCGCGACGGCGGTGAACGCCGCCGAACTCGCCGTCCTCGCCCACCGGTTCGCCGAGGAGAACCCCGACCTCGACGCCTACCTCGGCGGGATCGAGGAGCGGTTTGTGGCGCGATCGGCCGGGCTGCCCGGCACCCGGCTGCTCGCCACGAACGTCGGAGCCCTGCCACTGGCCGACTACCTCGTCACCCGCACCGTCGAACTCGTCGTCCACACCGACGACCTGAACGCCGCCGTCCCGGGGTCCGACATCCCGTACGACCGCCAGGCCGTCGCCGCCTGCACCCGGTTGCTGGCCGACGCGCTGGCCGTGCGGGCGCCCGGCGGGTCCACCGAGGTGCGCATCCCGCCGTACGCCGTGGTGCAGTGCGTCGAGGGACCCCGGCACACCCGCGGCACCCCGCCCAACGTCGTCGAGACCGACCCGCTGACCTGGATTCGGCTCGCCACCGGGCGGATGGCCTGGAAGGACGCCGTGGAGGCGGCCGCGGTCAGCGCGAGCGGGGAGCGGGCGGACCTCGGGGCGCTGCTGCCGCTGATGTCCTGAGCAGGGCGAGGGGAACCGATGAGCCGGCCGGGGGAACCGATGAGTCGGCCGAGGGGAACCGATCACCCCACCTCGCCCGTCGAATCGGCATGTACCGGTACAAGCAGCGCATCATCCTGACGGCGGCCGTCGCGCTGGCTCCGCTCGCGGTGGCTTGTGGCAGCGAGAAGGTGGGCAGCGGACCCGGCGGCGCCCGGCAGTCCGTCGCCGGAGTCCACTGGAGCGTGGACAGCCTCACCCTCGACGGCCGGACCAGCCGGGCCCCGGGCAACGCCTACCTGCGGATCGGCGAGGACGGCAGGGCGGAGGGCAACCTCGGCTGCAACAGCTTCGGCTCGACGGCCCGGCTGACGGACGACCGTGTCGTCTTCCGGCGGACCTGGGCCACCGAGATGGCCTGCCCGGGCGTCCCCATGGCCTTCGAGCAGAAGCTCTCCCGGACCCTGGCCGACGGAGCCCTCAAGGCCGCGGTCACCGGCGACCGGCTGACCCTCACCACCGACGCGGGCGACGCCGTGCACCTCACCAAGGAGCGCGACGCTCCCCTCTACGGCACGAAGTGGACCGTCACCGCCCTCGGTTCCCACGGCACCTCGGTGTCCCTCCCGAAGAACGCCAAGCCCTACCTGGTCCTCGACCGCGCCTCCGGCAAGGTCACCGGCAGCCTCGGCTGCAACCACGTCTGGGCGCAGGCCACCGTGCGCGACGGACACATCACCTTCGGCCGCGCGTCCACCACCCGAATGATGTGCGACGCCTCACTCATGCGCACGGAGAAGAGCCTGCTGCGCCTGTTCGACGGCACCGCGACCTACCGGCTCGACCACCGCACCCTCACGCTGACCAGCCAGAACGGGGAGAGCGTGACAGCAGTCGCGAGCGGGTGACCCCTTACCGCGGTGCCTTCCCCGGCATTCCCCAATTCGGACCAGTGGTCGATCTCGCCTACACTCGGTGCCGTGCCACGTGGTGACGGTCGACTCAATCACGATCTGCTCCCCGGCGAGAAAGGCCCCCAGGACGCGTGTGGCGTCTTCGGTGTCTGGGCTCCGGGCGAAGAGGTCGCAAAGCTCACGTACTTCGGGCTCTACGCCCTCCAGCACCGGGGTCAGGAATCCGCGGGAATCGCGGTCAGCAACGGCTCCCAGATCCTCGTCTTCAAGGACATGGGCCTGGTCTCCCAGGTCTTCGACGAGACCTCGCTCGGTTCGCTCCAGGGTCACATCGCGGTCGGTCACGCCCGCTACTCGACCACCGGCGCCTCCGTGTGGGAGAACGCCCAGCCGACGTTCCGCGCCACCGCGCACGGCTCCATCGCGCTCGGCCACAACGGCAACCTGGTCAACACGGCGCAGCTCGCCGAGATGGTCGCCGAGCTGCCCCGGGACAACAACGGCCGCTCGACCCGGGTCGCGGCCACCAACGACACCGACCTGCTCACCGCGCTCCTGGCGGCCCAGGTCGACGCCGACGGCAAGCCGCTGACCATCGAGGAGGCCGCGCACGCGGTCCTCCCGCAGGTCAAGGGCGCCTTCAGCCTCGTCTTCATGGACGAGCACACCCTGTACGCCGCCCGCGACCCGCAGGGCATCCGCCCGCTGGTTCTCGGCCGGCTGGAGCGCGGCTGGGTCGTCGCCTCGGAGACCGCCGCGCTGGACATCACCGGCGCCAGCTTCGTCCGCGAGATCGAGCCGGGCGAGTTCGTGGCGATCGACGAGAACGGTCTGCGCACGTCCCGATTCGCGGAAGCGAAGCCCAAGGGCTGTGTCTTCGAGTACGTGTACCTGGCCCGCCCGGACACCGACATCGCCGGCCGGAACGTCTACCTCTCGCGCGTCGAGATGGGCCGCCGCCTCGCCAAGGAGGCCCCCGTCGAGGCCGACCTGGTGATACCGACTCCGGAGTCGGGCACCCCCGCCGCCATCGGCTACGCGGAGGCCTCCGGCATCCCGTTCGGCGCCGGCCTGGTGAAGAACGCCTACGTCGGCCGCACCTTCATCCAGCCCTCGCAGACCATCCGCCAGCTGGGCATCCGCCTGAAGCTGAACCCGCTCAAGGAAGTCATCAAGGGCAAGCGGCTGGTCGTCGTGGACGACTCGATCGTCCGCGGCAACACCCAGCGCGCCCTGGTCCGCATGCTCCGCGAGGCGGGCGCGGCCGAGGTCCACATCCGGATCTCCTCGCCGCCGGTGAAGTGGCCCTGTTTCTTCGGCATCGACTTCGCCACCCGCGCCGAGCTCATCGCGAACGGCATGTCCATCGAGGAGATCGGCACCTCGCTGGGCGCCGACTCGCTCGCGTACATCTCCATCGACGGCATGATCGAGGCGACCACGATCGCCAAGCCCAACCTGTGCCGCGCCTGCTTCGACGGCGAGTACCCGATGGAGCTCCCCGACCCCGAGCTGCTCGGCAAGCAGCTCCTGGAGACCGAGCTGGCCGCGGGGCCCGCCGCCACGGCCGCGGCCGACGCGATCCGCCGCCCGTAAGTCCTGCCGTACGACACGAAAGTTCTCACCTCCATGTCTGAGACCGTCAGTGCCGAGGGCGGCGCCAGCTACGCAGCCGCGGGCGTCGACATCGAAGCGGGCGACCGCGCCGTCGAGCTGATGAAGGAGTGGGTGAAGAAGACCCAGCGCCCCGAGGTCCTCGGCGGCCTCGGCGGCTTCGCCGGGCTCTTCGACGCCTCCGCCCTCAAGCGCTACGAGCGTCCCCTGCTGGCCTCCGCCACGGACGGCGTCGGCACCAAGGTCGACATCGCCCGCCGGCTGGGCGTCTACGACACCATCGGCCACGACCTGGTCGCCATGGTCATGGACGACATCGTGGTGTGCGGTGCCGAGCCGCTGTTCATGACCGACTACATCTGCGTCGGCAAGGTGCACCCCGAGCGGGTCGCCGCGATCGTGAAGGGCATCGCGGAGGGCTGTGTGCTGGCCGGCTGCGCCCTGGTGGGCGGCGAGACGGCCGAACACCCGGGGCTGCTGGGCGCGGACGACTTCGACGTCGCGGGCGCCGGTACGGGCGTCGTGGAGGCCGACCGGCTGCTCGGCGCGGACCGTATCCGTAAGGGTGACGCGGTGATCGCGATGGCGTCCTCCGGACTTCACTCGAACGGGTACTCCCTGGTCCGTCACGTCCTGCTGGACCAGGCCGGGCTGTCCCTCGACACCCAGGTCGAGGAGTTCGGCCGCACCCTCGGCGAGGAGCTCCTGGAGCCGACGAAGATCTACGCGCTGGACTGCCTGGCGCTGACGCGGACCACCGACGTGCACGCCTTCAGCCATGTCACCGGCGGCGGGCTCGCGGCCAACCTGGCCCGTGTGATCCCCGACGGGCTGCACGCCGTGGTCGACCGCTCCACCTGGACCCCGGCCCCCGTCTTCGAGCTCGTCGGACGGACCGGCAACGTCGGGCGCCTGGAGCTGGAGAAGACCCTGAACATGGGCGTCGGCATGATCGCGATCGTGCCGCAGGAGTCGGCGGACGTGGCCCTCGCCACACTCGCCGACCGAGGGGTCGACGCCTGGGTGGCGGGCGAGATCACGGACCGGGGTGAGCACACCACGGGCGCGGAGCTGGTGGGCGACTACGCCCGACTCGGCGCCTGACGCGTCCCGTCCGGCGCTCGCGCAGCGCCGTCACGTGGGCGGAGCCCCGTGACGGCAGCACGAAACCCGGTCCGGTGCTGAGCCCCGGACCGGGTGAAAACGGCTGAGCCGCTGCAAGCGTTACGCGCCCCGGCGACGCTGGTGCGAGGAGTCTTCGTCCTCGTCCTCGTCGTCGTCCTCGTAAAGGTCGGCGTACCGTGCGTACAGGTCGTCGTCATGCTCATCGTCCTCGAAGCGGTCGCCGTTCGGCGACTGGTTCGACGTCGATGCGCCCAGCTCCTCGGCCAGGCGTGAGAGGTCCGTCCCACCGCTGTTGTACTTCAGCTGGCGGGCGACCTTCGTCTGCTTGGCCTTGGCCCGGCCGCGCCCCATGGCTCGACCCCCTCAACGACGGGGCTCAACGGCCCCAGAGTCTGACACGCGTTCATGATCCGGAACGGGCTCTCCGTGGAGAGACCGGTCCGTAGGGCTTCCACGGTACCTGAGCCCGCGGCCATACGGTACGTCGCCCGCAGGACGCGCGTGTGCACAGGACCGTTGAGGCGCCCCGTCCTCGCTGGTCAGTGGCGATTTTAACCACTTATTGGCGGGCGACCCGCCGGTGGAAGTGAGAGTTCTCTCCAACTGCCCACCGGCAGGTACCGTTCAAACGTAGGACGTCCGGGTCGTGCTGCATCCTGGCCGCGCCAGGCCGTCCCCGGCCCTCCTGGCTGCCCCGTCGGTGGTTTCACCACCCGCGCGTGACGCGTGCCTCCGCCATCCGCTGCTCGGCGATCCGGTCGGCCGCGGCAGCCGGCGGAATCCCGTCTTCCTTCGCACGTGCGAATATGGCGAGCGTGGTGTCGAAGATCTTCGCGGCCTTCGCCCGGCACCGGTCGAAGTCGAAGCCGTGCAGCTCGTCGGCGACCTGGATGACACCGCCCGCGTTCACCACGTAGTCCGGCGCGTAGAGGATCCCGCGGTCGGCGAGGTCCTTCTCGACGCCCGGGTGGGCGAGCTGGTTGTTGGCCGCGCCGCACACCACCTTGGCGGTCAGCGCCGCCACGGAGTCGTCGTTCAGGGCGCCGCCCAGCGCGCACGGGGCGTAGATGTCGAGGCCCTCGACCCGGATCAGGGCGTCGGTGTCGGTGACCGCGCTCACGCCGACCGGGTGCTGGTCGAGGATGGCCTGCACCGACTCCTTGCGCACGTCCGTGATCACGACCTCGGCGCCGTCCTTGAGGAGGTGCCCCACCAGGTGGCGGCCCACCTTGCCGACGCCGGCGATGCCGACCTTGCGGTCGCGCAGCGAGGGGTCGCCCCACAGGTGCTGGGCCGAGGCCCGCATGCCCTGGAAGACGCCGTAGGCGGTCAGCACGGAGGAGTCGCCCGCACCGCCGTTCTCCGGGGAACGCCCGGTGGTCCAGCGGCACTCGCGCGCCACCACGTCCATGTCGGCCACATACGTGCCGACGTCGCAGGCGGTGACGTAGCGGCCACCCAGCGAGGCCACGAAACGCCCGTAGGCGAGCAGCAGCTCCTCGGTCTTGTCCCGCTCCGGGTCTCCGATGATCACGGCCTTGCCGCCGCCGTGGTCGAGGCCGGCCATGGCGTTCTTGTACGACATGCCGCGGGCGAGGTTCAGCGCGTCGGCGACGGCCTCCTCCTCGCTGGCGTACGGGTAGAAGCGCGTACCGCCGAGCGCGGGGCCCAGCGCGGTGGAGTGGAGGGCGATGACGGCCTTGAGTCCGCTGGCGCGGTCCTGGCAGAGCACGACTTGCTCATGGCCACCCTGCTCCGAGCGGAACAGGGTGTGCAGTACCTCAGCAGGTGCGCCGGTTACGTCGGTCACGGTGGTGACTCCCGGGTAAGTAGCGGCGGGTGGGATCGGCTCCCGTACGGGTGGCGGGGGCTGTGGCATGAGCGTAGAGCCTGGCCACAGTCACCGCGGGTGCAGTGGTCGGGATCACCCTCCCACGGAGTACGTTCCCACTCCGGCGTGGGACGATTTGCAGTGGTTTTCCGTCCGCCCGGGCGTGGCCGGGGCGGGTTTCGGGTCTGGTCCGATGGGGAGGGAGCAGGCGTGCCCAAGGTGTCCTCGGTGGTCGTCCCGTACGCGACCTATCTGCGCGTCTACGAGCCGCTGGCCGCCTTCCCCGAGCCGGAGCGCAGTCAGTGGGCCCGCTACGCCCGCCGCGACGACCGCCCCTCCTACCAGGACGAGCTCCGCCGTGCCCTGGCGGACCTGCTGCCCACTCCGCCGATGCCGGTGCCGGTGCACGAGAGCCGGGACGCGTTCGTGCTCGACGTCGACGGGGTGGTGTGCGTCTGCCCCTGGCGCACCCGGCTGCGCGGCTGGCAGGCCCTGGGCGACCTCGCCGAGGAGCTCCCCGCCGTGGTCCTGGACGCGGTGCTGCCCCCGCTCGTACGCCGCCAGGCCGCCCAGGACTACGAGCGCTGGCTGGCCCGCAACCCCGATGCCCGGCCCTGGATCCGCACCGCGACCTGGCAGGTGCCGCTGAACTGGTTCGTGCTGGTCTCCGACGAGGAGCGGGAGTACGCCAAGGGCACCGCGGACTCGGCGGACTTCGGCGGCGACGTGCCGGTGCTGCGCTACCGGACGCCCATGGTGCAGGCCCGGCGCAGGGTGGCCCGGGCGCTGCGGACCCTCCGGGACACCATCGAGGAAGGGCCGCTGATCGACGGCCTGGTGGACGTGGGGCGCTGGCTGGAGGAGTTCCATCCGCGCTCGCTGGTGGAGCTGGACTACGGCGGGCTGGTGCACGTCCTGCCGGCCGGCGAGCTGGAGGGCGACCACTCGGCGGCGGACGTGGCCGAGGGCATCGAGGCGCTGCGCGCGGGCGACGGGGGCGCCGCGGGGGAGGCGTACGGACGGCTCGTGGAGCGGTGGCGGTCGGTGCGCGACCTGCGGTCGGCCAACTGACGGCCCGTCAGGAGTGACGCACGTCACGGCCTGGACGGCTTCGAACAGCGTACGGTCAGGGGCATTTCGCGAAGCTGACGGGGTGTAGGTCCCGATCCGGGCGTTTGCGCCAAGGGTGACGGACGGCACTTACCCGGCCCTTGCGCCGCTTGCCCCCCCTCATGCCAAAATAGGACAAGGAGTCCGGGGAGGACTCCGTCCGTCCGAACATGTACCACTGTGGGCGGAATCTCCGCATTGCACGCTTTGGGGGGTCCCGTGCCTCCTGATCGCCGCTGTGACTGATCGTCACAGCGGCGTGACTGTCCGCTATGGCATGGTCCATCGGCTTCCGTCGCTGATGGACACCTGGGAGGGCAATTCCATCGGTTTGGCCGACGCGGCTGGACAGATGGTGTAGTTGTAGTGCCGAGGACAAGCCGTTCGTCCTATAACCGACTCGACTCGCGTCGACCATTTCGGGCAACGCGGGTCAAGGTGCAGAATTTAGAGGAAAGAACCGAGAAGGTTCGGTTCTCCCGAGGAGGCCGCTCATGACCGCTCGCACCCCTGATGCCGAGCCGCTGCTGACCCCGGCTGAGGTCGCCACCATGTTCCGCGTCGACCCGAAGACGGTCACGCGCTGGGCGAAGGCCGGCAAGCTCACGTCGATCCGCACGCTCGGCGGGCACCGCCGCTACCGCGAAGCCGAGGTCCGCGCTCTGCTCGCGGGCATCCCGCAGCAGCGCAGCGAGGCCTGAACAACTGAATAGCAGGGCAAACCGGCCGACCCCCAACCGGCCGCTGCGCCCGACACCACAGCTCCAAGCGACGCGGGGACTGCCCCAACAGGCCCCACGCCCAAGCCGACCAGAGCTCGCCAGGCAATTGAACAAGGGTGCGTCGTCGATCGCGCTGGACTCCGCCGGGTCCAGCGCGATCTTTTTTGTGCGCCCACCGGGAGGTGCCGGGAGCTGTGTGCGCGGGCTTGTCGGAGTCTGGGGAGGGCTGTCGGATCACCTGTGGAGCACCCCGGAGAGCAGTGCAATTGCACATATTAAATTGATCCGTTGTAGGAGGGGTGTAAGTTCCTCGGTTTCAGAAACTCATGCGGTGACACCCATCACACGATCGGGCGCTTGTTCCCCGTCGCACCCCTGCGCTAAAGGAGGCGGCAGTTCCACCGCCCTGCTCCGGCAGGGGAGTTCGGGCCGGTCACGCGGTCGAGGGGCTCTCGTCCTCGAGCGTCTCGTCCGGGGCGTCCGCGGCCCGGGGGGCGCTGTCCATCGCCAGCCGCAGCAGGTGGTGGCAGACCGGGCAGTGACGGGTGAGATGCCGGTACGACGAGGCGGCCGCGAGGTGCGCACGGAGCAGCGCCCTTGTCTCGTGCCTGGCCGACGCCGTCATACGCCACCTCCAGCGGGCTTGCGGGAAAGCGGGCCCTGGTTTCTGGGTACCGGCCGAATGTGACGGCGTCAAGACGACGTGGCCCCCACCGAGCCACGCTCCGCCGGGCTCCACGGACGAGGCAGGCCGCCTGCGCAGGCGGGTGCCGCCGTGCGCAGGCGGGTCGAGGGGAGGGGTGCGCTGTGGGGGCGCGGGTCGAGGGGAGGGGTGCGCTGTGGGGGCGCGGGTCGAGGGGAGGGGTGCGCTGTGGGGGCGCGGGTCGACGGGAGGGGCGCGCCGTGGGGGCGCGGGTCGAGGGGAGGGGTGCGCTGTGGGGGCGCGGGTCGAGGGGAGGGGTGCGCTGTGGGGACGCGGGTCGACGGGAGGGGCGCGCCGTGCGGGCGCGAGGACACCACGGCGGGGACGCGCCCGGCGGACGCGAGGCAGACACGGCCGAGGCCTGCGTCCGTTGCCGGAGGCGGGCCTCAGTTCACAAGCGGTCCTGACGGGATTTGCTGTACCCGTTTGCGGCTGCGCCGCGGGCGCGGCCTCCACCTTGACAGGGTGGTGGCTTGTGCGGGCGAGAGCTGGAGAACGACTGAGGCCCGCGTCCGTTGCCGGAGGCGGGCCTCAATTCACAAGCGGTCCTGACGGGATTTGAACCCGCGGCCTCCACCTTGACAGGGTGGCGAGCACTCCAAACTGCTCCACAGGACCAGGTTTCGCGGCGACTGTTGTGCGTTGCGCTGCGAGAAAAGACTGTACAGGAGGCGAGCCGCCTGGTCGAACTCACCCCCTGTGCGCACACCGTCACGGAGCCGCGGCGTCGATCGCCTTCACGATCCGCTTGTCGGAGACCGGGTACGCGGTGCCCAGCGCGTGGGCGAAGTAGCTGACCCGGAGCTCCTCGATCATCCAGCGGATGTCCCGTACCGAGGAGGGCACCGGCCGGCCCTGCGGCAGCTGCTCCAGCAGCCATGCGTACTCGTCCCGCATCTCGTGGACCTTCTGCATGCGCGTGCTGTCCCGCTGGACGTTGGTCGGCATCTGCTGCAACCGGCGGTCGGCGGCGACCAGGTAGCGCATCAGGTCCGGCAGACGACGCAGACCCGACTCGGTCACGAAGCCCGGCTTCACGAGCGCGTCCAGCTGGGCCCGTACGTCCGCCAGGTTCGGCAGCAGCGCGGGGCTCCGTACGGCCTTCAGACGGCGCTCACAGGCCTGCCACGCGGCCAGCACCTGCTGCACCTGGCCCACGGTCCGCACGGTCACGTCGACGATCTCGGCCCGCACCTTGTCGTACAGCTTCCGGTACGACTCCTCGTCCCAGGCCGGACCGCCGAAGTCGGCGATCAACCGGTCCGCCGCCGCCGTCGCACAGTCGTCGAACAGCGCCTGGATCGAACCGTGCGGGTTCGCCGAGAGGGCGAGCTTCTGCTGGTTCGTGAGCTTTTCGGACGCGAACTTCGCGGGGTTCACCGGGATGTTGCGCAGGATCAGGCGGCGCGTGCCCTTCCACATGGCCTCGGCCTGTTCCGCCTCGGTGTCGAAGAGCCGTACGGAGACGGTGTCGCCGTCGTCCACGAGTGCCGGGTACGCCTTCACCGGCTGGCCGGCCCGGCGGGTCTCGAAGACCCGGGTGAGGGTGCCGATCGTCCAGTCGGTCAGGCCCCGGCGCTCCAGTGACTCGCCGCCCTGGCGTACCGCCGTGGCGGCCGCGGCCTGGGACAGCGCCTTCCTCGCCTTCGGCTTCAGCCGGAGCTTCAGTGCCTGAAGGTCCTTGTCCTCCTCCAGCTTCCGGCGCCGTTCGTCGACGATCCTGAAAGTGATCTTCAGGTGGTCGGGGACCTTCGCCCAGTCGAAGTCGTCCGCCTCGAAGGGCACGCCGACCATGCGCTTCAGCTCGCGCGCCATGGTGGTGGTGAGCGGCTCCTGGAGTGGGACCGCCTTCTCCAGGAACGCCTTCGCGTAGTTCGGCGCGGGGACGTAGTTGCGGCGGATCGGCTTGGGCAGGGAGCGGATCAGCTCCGTGACCACTTCCTCGCGCAGGCCAGGGATCTGCCATTCGAAGCCCTCGTCGGTGACCTGGTTGAGCACCTGCAGCGGGATGTGGACGGTCACGCCGTCCGCGTCCGCCCCCGGTTCGAACTGGTACGTCACCCGGAACTTCAGGTTGCCCTGCCGCCAGGAGTCCGGGTAGTCGGCCTTGGTGACCGCCTCCGCCGACTCGCGGATGAGCATCTCCCGCTCGAAGTCGAGGAAGTCGGGCTGCTCCTGCCGCTTGCGCTTCCACCAGGAGTCGAAGTGGGCACCGGAGACGACGTGTTCGGGCACCCGCTGCTCGTAGAAGTCGAAGAGGGTCTCGTCGTCGACCAGGATGTCCCGGCGCCGGGCCCGGTGCTCCAGCTCCTCGACCTCGGTCAGCAGCCTGCGGTTGTCGGCGAAGAACTTGTGGTGCGTGCGCCAGTCGCCCTCGACCAGCGCGTTGCGGATGAAAAGCTCACGGCTCGTCTCCGGGTCGATCCGGCCGTAGTTGACCTTGCGCTGGGCGACGATCGGGACGCCGTACAGCGTGACCTTCTCGTACGCCATCACGGCCGCCTGGTCCTTCTCCCAGTGCGGTTCGCTGTAGGTCCGCTTGACCAGGTGCTGCGCGAGCGGTTCGACCCACTCGGGCTCGATCCGCGCGTTGACGCGGGCCCAGAGGCGGGAGGTCTCGACGAGCTCGGCCGACATCACGAAGCGCGGGGGCTTCTTGAACAGCGCCGAGCCGGGGAAGATCGCGAACTTGGCGTTGCGGGCGCCCAGGTACTCGTTGCGGCCGCCGTCGCGGCGGGCGCCGGGCCCGGAGTCCTTGGACTCCTTCACGTCCTTCATGCCGATGTGCGAGAGCAGGCCGGCGAGCAGGGAGACGTGGATCCGGTCGGCGGGCGCGTCCTGGTCGTTGAGGTGGATGCCCATCTGCTTGGCGACCGTGCGCAGCTGGGTGTAGATGTCCTGCCATTCGCGGATGCGCAGGAAGTTGAGGTATTTTTGCTTGCACATCCGGCGGAAGGACGAGGAACCCCGTTCCTTCTGCTGTTCGCGGACGTAGCGCCAGAGGTTGAGATACGCGAGGAAGTCGCTGGTCTCTTCCCTGAAGCGGGCGTGCTGCTGGTCGGCCTGGGTCTGCTTGTCGGCGGGCCGCTCGCGCGGGTCCTGGATGGACAGCGCGGCGGCGATCACCATGACCTCGCGGACGCAGCCGTTCTTGTCGGCCTCCAGGACCATGCGGGCCAGACGCGGGTCGACGGGCAGCTGGGCGAGCTTGCGGCCGGTCTGGGTGAGCCGCTTGCGCGGGTCCTTCTGGTCCGGGTCGAGCGCGCCCAGCTCCTGGAGCAGCTGCACGCCGTCGCGGATGTTGCGGTGGTCCGGCGGGTCGATGAAGGGGAACTTCTCGATGTCGCCGAGGCCGGCCGCGGTCATCTGCAGGATGACACTCGCCAGGTTCGTACGGAGGATCTCGGCGTCCGTGAACTCCGGGCGGGCGACGAAGTCTTCCTCGCTGTAGAGGCGGATGCAGATGCCGTCGGACGTACGGCCGCAGCGGCCCTTGCGCTGGTTGGCGCTGGCCTGGGAGACCGGTTCGATGGGGAGCCGCTGGACCTTGGTCCGGTGGCTGTAACGCGAGATGCGGGCGAAGCCGGGGTCGATGACGTACTTGATGCCCGGGACCGTGAGGGAGGTCTCGGCGACGTTCGTCGCCAGAACGATCCTGCGGCCGGTGTGCGGCTGGAAGACACGGTGCTGTTCGGCGTGGGACAGCCGGGCGTACAGCGGCAGTACCTCGGTGAACCGGTATTTCTTCTTGAGCAGGGCGTCGGCGGTGTCGCGGATCTCGCGTTCGCCGGAGAGGAAGACCAGGATGTCGCCCTGGCCCTCGGCCATCAGTTCCTCGACGGCGTCGGTGATCGCGGTGATCTGGTCCCGGTCGGCGTCGTCGGAGTCATCCTCGAGCAGGGGCCGGTAGCGCACCTCCACCGGGTACGTGCGGCCGCTGACCTCGATGACGGGCGCGTCGCCGAAGTGCCGGGAGAAGCGCTCGGGGTCGATGGTGGCGGAGGTGATGACGACCTTGAGATCGGGCCGCTTGGGCAGCAGCTGGGCGAGGTATCCGAGCAGGAAGTCGATGTTCAGCGACCGCTCGTGGGCCTCGTCGATGATGATCGTGTCGTAGGCGCGCAGCTCGCGGTCGGTCTGGATCTCGGCGAGCAGGATGCCGTCCGTCATGAGCTTGATGAAGGTGGCGTCCGGGTCCACCTGGTCGGTGAAGCGGACCTTCCAGCCCACGGCCTCGCCCAGCGGCGTCTGCAGCTCGTCGGCCACCCGCTCGGCGACGGTACGGGCGGCGATGCGGCGGGGCTGGGTGTGCCCGATCATTCCCCGGACTCCGCGCCCGAGCTCCAGACAGATCTTGGGGATCTGGGTGGTCTTGCCGGACCCGGTCTCACCGGCGACGATGACGACCTGGTGATCGCGGATGGCTTCGGCGATCAGGTCCTTCTTCTGGCTGACGGGCAGCTGCTCGGGGTAGCTGATGCCGGGCACGCGGGCGCGTCGCACGGTCATGCGCTCCTCGGCCTGCCCGACCTCGCCCTCGATCTCTGCGAGGACGGCGGCGCGGGCCTGCGGCTGGCGGATCTTGCGCGCGCCTTCGAGCCTGCGGCCGAGCCGGTGCGCGTCGCGCAGCGACAGATCGGACAGGCGGGGGGCGAGGGTGCCGAGGGCGGGGGCTGGATGCGTAGACATACGCGGTCCAGGATCTCACCTCGGGGAAATGACACGCGAACGATTTGACGCGGGCGGTTCGTCGGCGACGTCGGGGGCCGGTTCGGCGGGTGGCGGTGTGCCCGGGCGGGGCGCCCGCCGGCTCACTGACCCCGCCGGCTCACTGACCCCGCCGGCTCACTGACCCCGCCGGCTCACTGACCCCGCCGGCTCACTGACCCCGCCGGCTCACTGACCGCGCCGGCTCACTGACCGCGCCGGCTCACTGACCCCGCCGGCTCACTGACCGCGCCGGCTCACTGACCGCGCCGGCTCACTGACCGCGCCGGCTCACTGACCGCGCCGGCTCACTGACCCCGCCGGCTCACCGACCGCGCCGGCTCACTGGCCCCGCTGGACCGGTGGCACCGTGGGCGTTGTGCTCGGCGTGGGCGCCGGCTCGCGTCGCGCCGCGCCGCCCTCGCCCAGGGCGATGGAGCGGGCCGTGTTGGAGACGGCCTTGATGCCGAGGTAGGCCGTGGTCATGCTGCTCACCGCGGTGAACGCGGCGGTGAGGACACCGACGATCACCGCGCGGTCGCCGTCCAGGCGCCATACGCCGAAGATCGCGACACCGGCGATCGCGAGATTGCTGATGATCACGGCCAGCAGTCCGTATCTGGCCCGGTCCTTCTCCAGCTCGGTGTCCCGAATGGCTCGTGCCTCGTCCCGGCTCATCGTCGACCCCCCAGTCGATAATCCCCACGCCGACCAGCCAGAACGTAGCGCCGAACGACACCGCTGCCAAGCCGCTCGCCGGGCAGGGCGCGATACGAAAACACCCCCTCGGGAAGAACCCGGAGGGGGTGTGCCCTTGAGGGGCAGTGGTGGCTGGGGCCGGGGTCGAACCGGCGACCTTCCGCTTTTCAGGCGGACGCTCGTACCAACTGAGCTACCCAGCCACGAGGTTTCACGTGAAACCTCAGCGGTCCTGACGGGATTTGAACCCGCGGCCTCCACCTTGACAGGGTGGCGAGCACTCCAAACTGCTCCACAGGACCATGTGGTGTGTGCGAACCGGCGAACGTAAGTGTCGCACACCGTACTGCGTGCCCCCAACGGGATTCGAACCCGTGCTACCGCCTTGAAAGGGCGGCGTCCTAGGCCGCTAGACGATGAGGGCTATCGGCCCGCCTGGGCGCTTCTCAGCGCGTCGGGGACGTGAGAAGCATATGGGATGGCGAGGGCTATCGCCAAAACGGTTTACGGGCTCGACGGCGAAGAGGGCGAGGGGGCCGAGGGGCTGGGCGTGGCCCCCGGCCGGTTCTCTTCCGGCAGGTGGCGGCTGACCTCGGCCGTCGTCTGGCCCAGTCCGCCCAGTTTGATCTCGTCCCAGGCCTGGAGGCGGTGGTTGTCCCGGTCGAAGTAGAGGATCGACGCCTCGATCGGGGCGGGGTACTGGTGCTCGACCGCCCTTAGGCCGCTGCCGCCCGTCGAGCCCTCCATGCGCAGCCGGGTGCCGTACTTCAGGATCTCCGTTCCCTCGTGGTGCAGATGGCCGCACAGAACCAGCGGCACCTCACCGTCCGTCCCGCGGGCCGCCGACGGCTCGTGGGCGATGGCGACGTCGACCGGTGTGCCCTTGGCCCGCTGGTCGCGCAGCGCCGACGCCAGCCGGGCGCCGGCCAGCTGCTCGGCCGCGTCGCCGCCGGGCGCGACGGAGCGGTCCGGGGTGAACTGGGGGTCGCCGATGCCGGCGAAGCGCAGGCCCGCGATCGTCTCCGCACTGCCGTCGTCCAGGACGTGCACGTTCTTCATGCGCTTGAGATAGGCCTGGGTGACCGTCGAGTCGTGGTTGCCGCGGACCCAGACGTAGGGGACGCCGAGGTCCTTGATCGGGTCCAGGAAGCCGTTCTCCGCCGCCGTGCCGTGGTCCATGGTGTCGCCGGAGTCGACGATCACGTTCACCTTGTACTGCTCCACCAGCGAGTCGATGATCTTCCAGCTCGCCGGGTTCAGGTGGATGTCGGAGACGTGCAGGACCCGGATCGTGGTCGGGTCCGGCGAGTAGGCCGGGAGCGTGGACGTGACGTCGTAGAGCTTCGTCACGTTCGTCACCAGGCGGGCCAACTCCTTCTGGTACACGTCGAATTCCGTGACGATGCTGCGCGCGTTGCCGACCAGGGACGGCGCGGAGGACAGCAGTCCCGAGAACTTGGGCTCCAGGACCGACTTGGGATTCCAGGTCGCGTACGCCGTCGCTCCCGAGGCGGCGAGGAGGGCCAGCGCCAGACCGCCGGCCGCGAGCGCGCGGCGCGGGCGCCGGTAGACCGCCAGGCCGAGGGCCGTCGCGCCGGCCACCACGGCCACGCAGGAGCGCACGGCCAGGTCGAAGGTGCCGTGCTCGACGTCCTGCACCACCTCGTCCTGCAGGCCGGAGATGCGCTCCGGGTGGTCGACCAGGGCCTGCGAACGGACCGGGTCCAGCTGGTCGACGTTGACGTCCAGACGGACGGGCGCGACATGGCTGTTCAGCTCCAGCGCGCCCAGCGGAGAGACGTTGATCTTCGTGCCGCCGCTCAGGGACGGGCGCAGCGTCATCGTGGTGTTCATGGGTCCGACGGGGACCCGTACGTCGCCGACGATCAGCAGGCCCAGCCAGGCGCCGACGAGTACGACGGCCACCAGGCCGAAGGCGCTGAGCCAGGGCCGCGGCTGCGGGGCCGGAGAGAGGGACGGTTGCCGGGCGCGGGCCGGCGGGCGGCGCCGCCGGGCGAGGGCACGGTCCGAGGGGTGGCGCCACCGGGCGAGGACGAGGGCCGCCCGCCCCGGGACGCCGGGCAGGCGGTGCATGCGGATCAGGTCTGCGACGGGGACGCGGGCCATTGGTCGCGTATGCCCAAGTGCGTAGCCCCATATGCGTGGCTGCGGGCGGCACGGGGCGCCCGTGGGACATCGGGCGGCTCGCGGGAGGCTTCGGACGGGGACGGTTCACGCCTCTGCTCCACGGGTGACGTACCGGACAATGGCTCTGTGCTGGAGATGACGCGCGAGGAGTTCGAGGAACTGGTCGCCGAGGCGCTCGACCGGATTCCGCCGGAGCTGATGCGGCTGATGGACAACGTCGCGGTGTTCGTCGAGGACGAACCGCCGCTCGACGATCCCGAGCTGCTCGGGCTGTACGAGGGCACCCCGCTGACGGACCGGGGCGAGTGGTACGCGGGCGTGCTGCCCGACCGGATCACGATCTACCGCGGGCCCACGCTGCGGATGTGCGAGACGCGTGAGGACGTCGTCGCGGAGACGGAGGTGACCGTGGTGCACGAGATCGCCCACCACTTCGGCATCGACGACGCCCGGCTGCACGCCCTCGGTTACGGCTGAGGCCAGGGCTGAGGCCCGGTCACGGCTGGGAGGGGCGTCGCCCGCAGGCGGCTGGGAGGGGCGTCGCCCGCAGGCGGAGCGCCACGGCTGTCGGTGGCGGTGGCGTGTCTTCTCGCGGGCGAGGGGAGTTGGACACGTCGACTCCTTCATCCACCCCGGAGGTGGCTTCCCGTGCGTCCCTTGTACGTACCCGTCCGTCTCGCCGCCACGGTCGTCGCCGTCGCCGCTGCCGCGGGCTGCATGAGCGTGGCCGAAGACTCCGGCGGCGGGGCCAGGCCGTCGCACTCCGCGGGCCGCCGGGCCGGCGAGGCCCAGGACGGAGGCCCGGCGTGGTCGGGCGGCCGCGTGGGGTACGGCGAGGGTGGGGGCGACGGCAAGCACGGGCACGGGGCCAGGGGCAAGGCCGATCGGTCGCCGTCCGCGTCGGCCTCGCCGTCCGCCTCGGGGAGCGCGTCCGCGACGGAGCCGGGCAAGCGGGCGGTGCCGCCGAAGGCGGGGCAGCCGACTCCGACCCCGGTCCAGCCGGATCCGCCGCGCACGTCCGCGCCGCCGGAGCCGCCTCCGGCCTCGTCGGCACCGCCGCCGGCCTCGCCCGACCCCACGGCTGCCGAGCCCTCGTCGTCGGCGCACGAGAACGCGGGGACGCAACTGGTGCAGCGGGAGCCGGCGCCACGGGCGGGGGCACCGGTGTAGCCGACGAGGCGTGGATGACCTGCGCATATGGGCCCGGTTTGCCTTGTGGGCCCGGGAGTGCGTATGGTAGTAGATCGTTTGATCCCATTTGCCCGGCGCCCACGCAGAGCGCGCCGTATGGCGCGTACTCTCCCTTGCCGTGGCGGACCGCATCGAGGCGGTCGTTATGCGAATCACGGAGTTGACGGGCGCGTGCCGACGAGACTCCGGAAGGTTTCGCATTCGCATGTCCATTGCCAGTACCGATCACGCTGTCCTGCCCGAGAACACCGAGCCCCAGGACAACGCCGAGCTCCAGGACGAGGCTCCCCAGCTCACGTTCGCGGACCTCGGCCTCCCCGAGGGCGTCGTCCGCAAGCTCGCGCAGAACGGTGTGACGGTCCCCTTCCCGATCCAGGCCGCGACCATCCCGGACGCCCTGGTCGGAAAGGACATCCTCGGCCGGGGCCGCACCGGCTCCGGCAAGACCCTCTCCTTCGGTCTGCCGACCCTGGCCACGCTGGCCGGCGGCCACACCGAGAAGAAGCGGCCGCGCGCCGTGATCCTCACCCCCACCCGCGAGCTGGCGATGCAGGTCGCCGACGCGCTGCAGCCCTACGGCGACGTCCTGGGCCTGAAGATGAAGGTCGTCTGCGGCGGCACCTCGATGGGCAACCAGATCTACGCCCTGGAAAGGGGCGTGGACGTCCTGGTCGCCACCCCCGGCCGCCTGCGCGACATCATCAACCGCGGCGCCTGCTCCCTGGAGGACGTGCGGATCGCCGTCCTCGACGAGGCCGACCAGATGTCCGACCTGGGCTTCCTGCCCGAGGTCACCGAGCTGCTCGACCAGGTTCCGGCGGGCGGTCAGCGGATGCTGTTCTCCGCGACGATGGAGAACGAGATCCAGACCCTCGTCGACCGCTACCTCAGCGACCCGGTCAGCCACGAGGTCGACGCGGCGCAGGGTGCGGTGACGACCATGTCCCACCACATCCTGATCGTGAAGCCCAAGGACAAGGCGCCGGTCACCGCGGCCATCGCCTCCCGCAAGGGCCGCACCATCATCTTCGTGCGCACCCAGCTGGGCGCCGACCGCGTCGCCGAGCAGCTGCGCGACGCCGGCGCGAAGGCCGACGCGCTGCACGGTGGCATGACCCAGGGCGCCCGCACACGGACCCTGGCCGACTTCAAGGACGGGTACGTCAACGTCCTGGTCGCCACCGACGTGGCGGCCCGCGGCATCCACGTCGACGGCATCGACCTGGTGCTCAACGTCGACCCGGCCGGCGACCACAAGGACTACCTGCACCGGGCCGGCCGTACCGCCCGCGCGGGCCGTACGGGCACGGTCGTGTCCCTCTCGCTGCCGCACCAGCGGCGCCAGATCTTCCGCCTGATGGAGGACGCCGGCGTCGACGCCTCGCGCCACATCATCCAGGGCGGCGCGGCCTTCGACCCCGAGGTCGCCGAGATCACCGGCGCCCGGTCGATGACCGAGGTGCAGGCCGAGTCCGCGGGCAACGCCGCGCAGCAGGCCGAGCGCGAGGTCGCCCACCTCACCAAGCAGCTGGAGCGGGCGCAGCGGCGTGCCGTCGAGCTGCGCGAGGAGGCGGACCGGCTGGTCGCCAGGGCCGCCCGCGAGCGGGGCGAGGACCCCGAGGCGGCGGTGGTCCAGGCCCAGGCGGCGGCCGTGGAGGTGGCCGGGGTCCTGGTGCCGGAGCAGCCGGCGGCCGAGGACGTCGACCGCGCCGAGCGGGCCGAGCGCGAGGAGCGTACGGCGGCCCCGTCGTCGTACGAGCGCCGGGAGCGGCGGGACGAGCGGGGCGGGCGCACGTTCGACCGCGAGCGTTCCTTCGACCGTGACCGTGGTGGCCGTTCCTTCGAGCGGCGCGACGACCGTGGCGGCTTCAACCGTGACCGCGACCGTGACCGTGAGCGCGGCTTCGACCGCCGTGACGACCGGGGTGACCGCGGCGAGCGCGGTGACCGCGGTGGCTTCCGCCGGGACGACCGTGGTGGCCGTTCCTTCGACCGTGACCGCGACCGCGGCTTCGAGCGCCGTGACCACGACCGCGGCTTCCGCCGTGACGACCGGGGCGACCGCCCTGACCGTGCTGAGCGCGCTGACCGTGGTGACCGTGGTGACCGCGGTGGCTTCCGCCGGGACGACCGTGGTGGCCGTCCGTTCGAGCGGGACCGCGACCGGGCGCCCCGCTCCTTCGACCGCCGCGACGACCGTGGCGGCTTCCGCCGGGACGACCGCCCCGCGCACCGCGACGAGCGCGGCGGGCACCGTGGCAGCGACCGCCCGTTCAACCGCGACCGCCAGGGCGACCGCCCCGGCTTCCGCTCCGGTGGCCACGAGCGTCCCTACGGCCGCCGTGACGACCACCGCGGCGGCGGTTCCTTCGGCCGCCGCGACGACAAGCCGCGCTGGAAGCGCAACGGCTGACGCCGACCGCGGCTGACGCCGACCGGTGAGCAGAGAGCGCCGTGACCCCGCCCGGGGCCACGGCGCTCTGCCGTGTACGCCCGAGCGCACATCCAGGCGGGCCGCTGAAGGACCGGGCAGGGGCAATTTTTGGCCATAGCACCTACCGTGTGGTGCATGTCACGCCCTCGGCGAGGGAATCGCTGGGGACATGACAGATGACGCCAGAGCGACAGGGCTGTCGGACGAAGAGCGGCTGGCCCAGCTCGGATACACACAGGTTCTCGCCCGCCGGATGTCGGCGTTCTCCAACTACGCGGTCTCCTTCACCATCATCTCGGTCCTCTCCGGTTGTCTGACGCTCTACCTCTTCGGGATGAACACCGGCGGCCCCGCCGTGATCACCTGGGGCTGGGTGGCGGTGGGCCTGATGACGCTGTTCGTCGGGTTGTCGATGGCCGAAATCTGCTCGGCGTACCCGACCTCCGCGGGCCTGTACTTCTGGGCCCACCGGCTGGCACCGCCGAAGTCCGCCGCCGCCTGGGCCTGGTTCACGGGCTGGTTCAACGTGCTGGGCCAGGTGGCGGTGACGGCGGGCATCGACTTCGGCGCCGCGTCCTTCCTCGGGGCGTATCTGAACCTCCAGTTCGACTTCGAGGTCACGCCCGGCCGCACGGTCCTGCTCTTCGCGGCGATCCTGCTCCTGCACGGCCTGCTGAACACGTTCGGCGTCCGCATCGTCGCCCTGCTCAACAGCGTCAGCGTGTGGTGGCACGTACTGGGCGTCGGTGTGATCGTCGGCGCGCTGGCCTTCGTACCGGACCACCACCGGTCGGCGTCCTTCGTGTTCACGAGGTTCGTGAACAACACGGGCTGGGGCAGCGGTGTCTACGTCGTCCTGCTCGGCCTGCTGATGGCCCAGTACACCTTCACCGGCTACGACGCCTCCGCCCACATGACGGAGGAGACCCACGACGCCTCCACGGCCGGCCCGAAGGGCATCGTCCGCTCCATCTGGACGTCCTGGATAGCCGGGTTCGTCCTCCTCCTGGGCTTCACCTTCGCCATCCAGTCCTACGACAAGGAGCTCGCCTCCCCGACCGGTGCGCCGCCCGCCCAGATCCTGCTGGACGCCCTCGGCGCGACCGCCGGCAAGCTGCTGCTGCTCGTGGTGATCGGGGCGCAGCTGTTCTGCGGGATGGCGTCGGTGACGGCCAACAGCCGCATGATCTACGCCTTTTCGCGCGACGGCGCGTTGCCGTACTCACACGTGTGGCACACGGTCAGCCCGCGTACGCGCACACCGGTGGCGGCGGTGTGGCTGGCGGCGCTGGGCGCGCTCGTCCTGGGCCTGCCCTACCTGATCAATGTCACGGCCTACGCGGCGGTCACGTCGATCGCGGTCATCGGTCTCTACATCGCCTACGTCGTCCCGACCCTGCTCCGGGTGCGCAGGGGCGAGGCCTTCGAACGCGGGCCGTGGCACCTGGGCCGCTGGTCGCGGGTGATCGGAGTGGTCTCGGTGGCCTGGGTCGGCGTGATCACCGTCCTCTTCATGCTCCCGCAGGTCTCGCCGATCACCTGGGAGACCTTCAACTACGCCCCGGTCGCCGTCCTGGTCGTCCTCGGCTTCGCCGCGACCTGGTGGAGGGCCTCGGCCCGCCACTGGTTCCTCAACCCCGACCACGAACGCACCCTCGCCCGAGAGGCCGCCCGCACAAGCACCCCCGAACCGGCCGACCCCTGACCGACGGGCCACCCACGCGGCGCCGGTCACCCCGCGGGACGGCGCCCGCACGGCGCACGCGCGGGACCCGTACGGCGCTCTTCCGGCCCGGCTCACCGATACCCGATCGGAGACACGGCCTCCTGCGGCTATGCTCGGGGAGGCAACATCGCCTGGGCCCTTAGCTCAATTGGCAGAGCAGTGGACTTTTAATCCATTGGTTGTGGGTTCGAGTCCCACAGGGCCTACGGGCTGTAGGCGGGGGTTGACCCCTCTGACCTGCCACGCAGCGCCTGAGTCGGCATCGGCCGGCTCAGGCGCTGTCTCGTTTCCGGGCCCGGGTGTGAGCGATGCGCGGGCGGATGTCTTCAGCTCTGGCAGCCGCAGCCCGACGCGCTCTTGGCTTCCGTGACGGTCAGGGCGGGGTCGGCTGAGGTTTCGGACGGAGTGCAGCAGGCGTTGACGCCGCAGCAGGCCTCCTCCGAGTTCCTCACCTCGTAGGTCGCATCGGAAGTGGTGGGCTTGGTGGCGCTGACGATCGCGGAGTGCATGCCGTCCGCGACGAGGTGCGTCGAGGTGATCTCGACGTCCGTGAACCCGGCGCCCTCCAGACCCGCCCGATACTCGGAGAAAGACAGGGCGCCGGCGATGCAGCCGACGTAGTCACCGCGTTCGGTGCGCTGTTCGGGGGTGAGCGCGTCGTCGGCGACGACGTCCGAGACGCCGATACGGCCGCCGGGCCGGAGGACCCGGAAGGTCTCTGCGAAGACGGCGGGTTTGTCGACGGACAGGTTGATCACGCAGTTGGAGACGACGACGTCGATGGTGTTCGCCGGGAGGGGGACGGCCTCGATGGTGCCCTTCAGGAACTCGACGTTCCTGGCGCCTGCCTTCTCGGCGTTCGCCAGCGCCAGCGCCAGCATCTCCTCGGTCATGTCCAGTCCGTATGTCTTGCCGGTCGGGCCGACGCGGCGGGCGGAGAGCAGGACGTCGATGCCGCCGCCGCAGCCGAGGTCGAGGACGCGTTCCCCTTCACGGAGTTCGGCGACGGCGGTGGGGTTGCCGCAGCCGAGGGAGGCGGCGACTGCTTCGGCGGGCAGCACGTCGCGTTCGTCGGCGGCGTAGCGGGTGGAGCCGAAGTTCTCGTCGACCTCGACGGGCTGGGGCCCGCAACAGGCGGTGCCGCCTTCGGTGACCTCGACGGCCGCGGCGGCATAGCGCTCGCGGACGGTTTCGCGCAGGTCGGTGGACTGCTCGCTCATGACTTCACTCCTGGTGACGGGGCATGGCGGTGCCCTGGAACGGCTTGTATTGACGTTCGTTGATGCAACCTTGCGCACTGAATCGAAAAACGTCAACATAGAGGCATGTCGAAGCAAGAGCTTGAGGTGGCCGACCAGGACGCCACCTGCTGCCAGGGCCTGGCCAGTGCGCCGCTGGACGAGGAACGCGCCATGGAGCTGGCGAAGGTTTTCAAGGCGCTGGGCGATCCGGTCCGGCTGCGGCTGCTGTCGATGATCGCCTCGCGCGAGGGCGGCGAGGTCTGCGTGTGCGAGATGACGCCGGCCTTCGACCTGTCCCAGCCGACGATCTCCCACCACCTCAAGCTGCTGCGGCAGGCCGGCCTGATCGACTGCGAGCGCCGGGGGACGTGGGTGTACTACTGGGTGCTGCCCGGCGTCCTGTACAAGCTCGCCGCCTTCCTGGCCACGCCGCAGACCGCCGGGGTGACCGCGTGACCGCGTCCCTCGGCCGCCGTGTCGCCGCCGAGGCGACGGCCCAGTCGGCGGGCACCGCGCTCGGGCCGGGCGCCGTGGCGGTGGTGGACGGGCGTCCCGCTCGCACGGCAGACGACGTCGTCGTCCCGCGCGGCGAGCCCGAACTCGCCTCCTCCTGACCTCACTCCGCCCGCAAGGACACCCCGCCATGAGCACTGCCGCCCCGCGCCCCTCCGTGCTGTTCGTCTGCGTCCACAACGCCGGCCGCTCCCAGATGGGCGCCGCCTTCCTCACTCACCTCGCCGGGGACGCCGTCGAGGTGCGCTCGGCCGGGTCCGCGCCTGCCGACGCCGTCAACCCGGCGGTGGTGGAGGCCATGAAGGAGTCCGGCATCGACATCTCCGCCGAAACGCCGAAGATCCTCACCACCGAGGCCGTACAGTCCTCCGACGTGGTGATCACGATGGGCTGCGGGGACACCTGCCCCGTCTTCCCGGGCAAGCGGTACCTGGACTGGCAGCTCGATGATCCGGCGGGGCAGGGTGTCGCTGCCGTGCGGCCGATCCGGGACGAGATCGAACGGCGAGTGCGGGATCTGCTGGCCGGGTTCGGGATTCCGGCGGCATCGGCCTGAGCCGGCACTTGGCCGGCTCGACTGCCTGTTCGGCTGTCGAGCGGGACCGGGGATCTGCTTCGCCGCCTTCTCGGCGATTTCAGGGCCCAACTCGGGGAGCGGGCTCGGGCAAGCCGCCTCTCGGCCGGGGTAGGTGTTTGCCTACCTCAGAAGTAGGTATCGGCCCATGGTGCTTGCCGGCCCCCTCGCAGCAGCATGATCTCCAGGCCACGGCGTGTGGCATGGATGACGAGACGGGGGGACGGACATGTGGCCGTTTCCGGTGGGCGTGACGCCCTTGCCGGTGAGCGTGCTTGCGGTGCTGACCGCGGTCTGTGCCGTGCTGGCCTTCAGAGCGGAGCAGGCGCGGGCCCGGCCGGCGCGTACCGCACTGTCGGCCGGGCGGATCGGGTGGCCGGTCGTGGCGGGACTGGTGGGTACGGCCGCGTACGGCAGTGTGCCGGCCCTGCTGACCGACCTGCACAACACCTCCGCCGCATTGCCCGGGTATGTCGTCACCTTGCCGGATCTGGAGCCCGGCGGCCTGCTCCCGGCGGCACTGCTGATGGCCGGCCTGCTGGCCACCGCGCTGCTCACCTCGGCGCCCGCACCCAGGCGGTGGGTGCTGCCCGTGGTCGCGGCGGTCACCGGCGAACTGCTGGAAGGGACGTACTGGCTCACGCATTCCGCTGCGTCCTCGGGCCGGACACCGCTGAACGTCCTGGTGGGCTGTACGAGCGTCCCGGTGATCGCCGCCCTCGCCGGTGCGGCTCTGCTCCGGCCGGCGACCGGCAGACCCGCGTGTCTGGCCGGAGCCGACGCGCCCGGGTCAGCGCGCTGGGCCCTGCTGCTGCCCGCCGTCGTGGTGATGACCGGTGACCTGTTCGGCCTCCATCTGTGGCAGTCCGCGACCCCGGGCACCGGGATCGGGCCGTCAGTGGCGGGTCATCTGGTGGGGCTCGTGCTGCTGGTGGTCGTCGTGGCCGGGCTCATGCGGTGGCCGAGGGCGGCAGCGGACCTGGCGGCCCTGGGACTGGTCGGGATCGGGGCGTACGACGTCGTCAAGAGCGGGTTCGGGCAGTACGCGGTGGTGCAGCACAAGGTCGGCTCCCCGCGTGGGCCGGCGCCGTCCCTCTCCACGGGGCTGGCACACCATGCGTCGGTCCTCGGCGGCATCCAGGGGGCAGTGGTGCTGGCCTTCGGGCTCTGGCTGCTGGCACTGACCGTACTGCCGGATCTCAGGCGGCTGTTGGGGCGGGAGCCGGATCCGGCGTTGAGCCGGCGGGTGCGGGAGCTGACCGAGACGCGGGCCGAGGCGGTCGGCTCCGCGGCCGCGGAGCTGCGCAGGATCGAGCGGGACCTGCACGACGGCGCACAGGGACGGCTGGTCACCATCGGCATGAACCTCAGGGTCGCCGAGGAGATGATCCACAACGATCCGCACGAGGCCGCCGCACTGGTCGTGGAGGCCCGCCTCGCCTCGGCGGCGGCACTGGAGGAACTTCGCGGCCTGGTCAGGGGGATGCACCCGCCGATGCTGGCCGACCGGGGCCTGGGCGAGGCGGTCCGGGCGCTCGCGCTGGACCTGCCCCTGTTGTGCGAGACCGAGATCGATCTGCCCGAGCGGCTCGCCGCCCCGCTGGAGTCGGCCTGCTACTTCGCCGTCGCCGAGGTGGTCACCAACGCCGTCCGGCACGCCTCGGCGCACGGCGTCGAGATCCGTATGGCCCGTACGGACGGGCTGCTGCGCATCGAGGTGGTCGACGACGGGGTGGGCGGCGCGGATCCCGCCCGGGGCACCGGGCTGGCCGGGGTGGAGCGACGGCTGGCGGCCTTCGACGGCATCCTGGCGGTCAGCAGCCCGCCCGGGGGGCCGACGATCGTGGTCATGGAGGTGCCGTGCGCGTAGTCGTCGCGGAGGATCTCTTCCTGCTCCGGGAGGGGCTGGTCAGGCTCCTCAAGGCACGTGGGTTCGAGATCGTGGCGGCCACCGACAGCGCGCCGGGCCTGCTCGGCGCGCTGCTGGAGTTCCGGCCGGACCTCGCGATCGTGGACATCAGGCTGCCGCCCACCCACACCGACGACGGGCTCCGTGCGGCGCTGTCCGCCCGGGAACGGATACCCGGGCTGCCGATCCTGCTGCTCTCGCAGTACGTCGAGCAGATATACGCCCAGGAACTGCTCGCCGACCAGGCCGGAGGGGTCGGCTACCTGCTCAAGGACCGGGTGTTCAGCGACGACCAGTTCATCGACGTGATCCGTACGGTCGCCGCGGGCGGCACGGTCATGGACCCCGAAGTGGTCACCAAGCTGCTCGGCCGCCGCAGCCGTGGCAAACGCGGGCCTCTCGCCAGGCTTACCGAGCGGGAACGTCAGGTGCTCGAGCTCATGGCCGAGGGACGCTCCAACAGCGCCATCGCGAACCGGCTCTTCATCAGCGAGAAGGCCGTGTCCAAGCACAGCACCAGCATCTTCACCAAGCTGGAGCTCGTCCCCTCCGACGACGACAACCGCCGCGTGCTGGCCGTGCTCGCCCACCTCATGTCCGCGCCACATGAAGGCCGTGTGCCACCGAGCCGCTGAGCTGATCAAGACCGGAACACCACCCGGCCCGGGCCGACGGCCCAACCGCCGGGCGTAGCCCAGTGCTGCCCAGAAACCCAGGGAGGGTCCGTGACGACCACACCGTTCATGAACCGAGAAGGAATGACACGCCGTCGCATGTTCGGAGCCGCGCTGGCGGTCGGGGTCACCGTGCCGATCGGCGCCGCACGCCAGGCGTGGGCGGCCTCGACCGGACCGGATCCGGTGCGGCTCACCCTGCCCGTGCCCACCGGACCGTACCCGGTGGGCACGGTGCCCCTGCACCTCGTCGACACTTCACGTCCGGACCCCGTGGCCGGCCCCGGGCACCACCGCGAGTTGATGGCCGCCGTCTGGTACCCCGCCCGGGGCATCGAACGGTATCCGCCGGCCCGCTGGACATCCCCCGCCGTGACGCGGGCACTCCTCACGTCGGCGGGCTGGCCGGCCGATGTCGCGGTGGCGCCGCTCACGGCCGGCCACGAGGGCGCGCCGGTTCGGCGAACGGGCCGACGGCTGCCCGTCGTCGTGTTCTCGCACGGTGCGCACGATCACCGGGCGGACACCACCATCGTGGTGCAGGAGCTTGCCAGCCACGGGTATGCGGTCGTCACGGTGGACCACACGTACGACGCGTTCAGCGTGTTCCCCGACGGCCGGCTCACGGTCCCGCTCGACCGACCTGCCCTGACACCGCGGGACTTCGCCACCGACATCCGGTTCGTGCTCGACCGCGTCGAGGATCTCGCGGCCGGGCGCAACCCCGACGCCGGACACCGGCCGCTGCCGGCCGGCCTGCCCGGCGCCCTCGATCCGCGGCGCATCGGCCTGTTCGGCTGGTCGAAAGGCGGGACGGCGACCGCTCTCGTCATGAGCGAGGACCAGCGCGTCCGGGCCGGGCTGAGCGTCGACGGCCCGATGCAGCCGACGGTCACCACCGACCTGGACCGGCCGTTCATGCTGATGTCCGCCGAGTTCCCCCGGGCCACGCAGCCGAGCGTCGCCGAGTTCTGGTCGCACCTGCGGGGATGGCGGCTCAACGTCCAGGCGGAGGGCGCGGTTCACTCGTCGTACTGCGACGTCCAGTTCTTGATCCCACAGCTGGCACAGGCCGTCGGGATGAGCGACGAGGAGCTGCAGGGCTGGATCGGCACCCTCGATCCGGCCCGGGCGGTGCGGATCCAGCAGGCGTACCCGCTCGCGTTCTTCGACCTGCATCTGCGGCACCACCGGGAGCCCCTGCTGGACGGTCCGAGTGCGGCCTTCCCGGAGGTGAAATTCCTTCCGTGAAGCGACGGGCCGCGGCGCTCGTGTCCCGCGCCGCGATTCGCCCGTCCGACCGCGCGCACGAGCACGAGCCGACGGGCCCGGCCCATGGAGGGTCTTGGACGGAGTGCGGCGGGCGTCGGCGCCGCGGTACGCGCCGTGCGAACTCCTCCGCCGGGTTCCTGACGACGCCGGAGACCGCCGCTCTGCCGCCCGCGTGTCCAGCCGGGCGGCAGAGTGGCGGACGGACGGGCCGGATGCGGGGCTCACTTCCGAACTCCCCCACGCGGCACGGCCGTTCTCCACTGGCCACCTTGACCAGAAGTCACCGGTGGAAAACGTGCGCGGCGCGGTGACGGGTCGTTCTGTGATGCGGGATCTCGGTCAGCCCGCGTTCAGTTCGGAGAGGCCCAGTTCGCCGAGGGGGAGGGTGTGCTGGGTCTGGAGGACCTTGGCGCGGAGATAGCGGACGTTGTGGGCCGTCGTGAAGACGCCGGTCGGGACGCGGTCGCGGACGTCGATGCCGAGGGCGCGGAGCTGCCCTGCCTTGTCGGGGTTGTTGGAGAGCAGGTCCGCGGAGCCGATGCCCAGCGCCTGGAGCATCTGGGCGGCCGCCGTGTAGTCGCGGGCGTCCTCGGGCAGGCCGAGGGCGGCGTTCGCCTCGTAGGTGTCCAGGCCGCGGTCCTGGAGGGCGTAGGCGTCGAGCTTGTTGTAGAGGCCGATGCCGCGCCCCTCCTGGCGGAGGTAGAGCAGGACGCCGCCGCGGTCGGCGATGCGCTCCACCGCCTCGCGCAGCTGCGGCCCGCAGTCGCAGCGGGCGGAACCGAAGACGTCCCCCGTCAGGCACTCGGAGTGCAGGCGCACCAACGGGACGGCGGGGCCGGGCTCGCCGAGGACGACCGCCAGGTGTTCCTGGCCGTCGGCCAGGCCGTGGAAGGTGACCAGTTCGGCGTCGACGCCGTACCCGTCCTGGAAGCGCAGCGGTACCCGGACGCGGGAGCGCGGCGTGGCGGCGGGGAAGTCAGGCATACGGGGTCTCCGGGTCCGGGGCCATCTGCTTCAGTTCTGCTTCAGATTTGAAGCAGAACTTCGGATGGTGAGCCTACTCCATGCTTGAATTTTGAAGCAACACTTTTCGGCCGGCTGGCATCGCCCGGCCGGTCACGAGCAGGATTTGGGCGACCGGCGGCGCCACGGCACGTCCTCCGGGGTGCTCCTGGTCTCGTCGCCCTGGAGCGCCTCCGCCACGCCTGTGAAGATCTCCTCCAGCTGTGCCACCTGGTGCGCGTCGAGATGGTCGAAGAGGTGGGTGCGGACCGCCTCGACATGGCCGGGTGCCGCGCGCTCCAGGACCGCCATGCCCTCGTCGGTCAGGACCGCGGTGCTGCCCCGCTTGTCCGTCGGGCAGCCCTCGCGCCGTACCAGACCGTCCTTCTCCAGGCGCTGGACCGCGTAGGTCAGCCGGCTGCGGGTGATCTTCAGCCGCTCGGCGAGGTCGGTCATCCGCAGCTGGCGCTCCGGCGTCTCGGAGAGCACCGACAGGATGGAGTAGTACATGTGTGGCATGCCGGCCTCCTGCTGGAGCTGCCGGTCGACCGCGTCCTCCAGCAGGAGGGTGGCGGCGATGTACGCGCGCCAGGCGCGCTGCTCGTCGGGGGTGAGCCAGCGGGTCGTCATGCCGCCAGTGTAGGTTTGCTTAAAACTTGAACCAAGCGTGTCCGCAGCAGAAAGCAACCGAAAGCCGCCGAGCACGGCCGAAAAGTCGCCAAGAAAGAGTGCGTCGATGTCCCGTCCGTACGTCCTGCTGTCCGCCGCCGTCTCCCTCGACGGCTACCTGGACGACACCGGCCCCGAGCGGCTGCTGCTCTCCAGCCCCGCCGACTTCGACCGGGTGGACGAGGTGCGGGCGTCCGTCGACGCGATCCTGGTCGGCGCCGGCACCATCCGCGCCGACAATCCGCGGCTGCTGGTGAACTCGGCCGAACGGCGGGCCGCCAGGACCGCCGCCGGGAAGCCGGAGTACCCCCTGAAGGTGACGGTGAGCGTCTCCGGCGAGCTGGACCCGGACGCGCAGTTCTGGCACACCGGCGGCGAGAAGGTCGTCTACACGACCGACCGGGGCGCGGACCGGCTGCGCCGCTCGGGCATCGCGGCCGACGTCGTGCCGCTCGGACCCGAGGTCGACTGGCGGCTGCTGCTGGAACACCTGCACGACGAGCGGGGGGTGCACCGGCTCATGGTCGAGGGCGGCGGCACCATCCACACCCAACTGCTCCAGCAGGAGCTCGCGGACGAACTGCACCTGGTTCTCGCCCCGCTGTTCGTGGGGGACCCGAAGGCGCCGCGGCTGTTCGGGCCGGGCGCCTACCAGGGCGCGCGGCTGCGGCTGGTGGAGACCCGGGCCATCGGCGACGTCGTCCTCATGCGCTACGAACCGACGGCCCCCGGGACCGGACACCTCGCCCGGCCGGCGGACCGGCACTGGCTGCGGCTGGCGTGCGAGCTGGCGGCGCAGTGCCCGCCCTCGGGCACCGCGTTCAGCGTGGGGGCGGTGGTGGTGGCCGCCGACGGGACGGAGCTCGCGCGGGGGTACTCGCGGGAGGCCGGGGACCAGGTCGTGCACGCGGAGGAGGCGGCGCTCGCGAAGGTGGACCCGGCGGATCCGCGGCTGGCCGGTGCCACGGTGTACAGCAGCCTGGAGCCGTGCGCGCGGCGGGCCTCCCGGCCCCGCCCCTGCGCCCGGTTGATCCTCGACGCGGGGGTGCGCCGGGTGGTGACGGCCTGGCGGGAACCGGACACGTTCGTCGAGGGCGCCGACGGGACCGGCGTACTTCAGGCCGCAGGCGCGGAGGTCGTCGTGCTCCCGGAGTTCGAGGAGCAGGCCAAGGCGCCGAACCGCCATCTGCTCGGCTGAGCGGATCCGCCCCGCCGAGCGAGAGCAGACCGCACGGGGACCGCCCGCCGACCGCCCGCCGACTGAAAACCGCTGATGAAGCGAGGTGGACGTAAATGCGTGCGCATCCTGTCCGGCGGATGGCGTACACTGGTTTCACCGACGCGGGGTGGAGCAGCTCGGTAGCTCGCTGGGCTCATAACCCAGAGGTCGCAGGTTCAAATCCTGTCCCCGCTACTGAAACTCAGGGCCGGAATCCAATCAACGGATTCCGGCCCTGAGTCTTTCCCCGGGTGTTTCCCCGAGTGCAGTCCCAGCGCTCCACGGCGTCCGCCCGCGGCTTGCCACGTGTTCCTCATCACACCGTGTCCTCCGGTCGGCCCACACCGGCTCGCCCGCCGCACCCGGTCCGGGAAACCTGGACGGGCGGACGAGATCGACATGGACATGCGTGGCGGGAGACGAGTGGTGCGGCCTGGTGAGGTGGAGGACGAGGGGCCGTACGACCTCAAGTCCCTGGACGACGACCTCGATCGGCAGGGGCGTCCAGGCCGCGGTGACCGCCTCGGCTCCCCCGGCCGGGGCGGCGGTCGGCCGCCCGGCGATTCCGCGCCCCTGCCCGTGCCGGGGCCCGGTCCCGCCTCTCTCCCGCCGGGCGAGGGCGGCGAGCGGCGGCGCATCTCGGGCGCGCGCGCGTTCGTCCGGGTGCTTCCGCTGCTGCTGCTCGTCGCCGGCACCTGCCACGACTGCCTGACCCCGTCGACCTTCACCGCGGCCCCGCTCTTCACGGCCGCGCCCCTGGTCGCCGCCCCGCTGCTGTCCCGGCGGGTCACCCTGCTCACGGGTGTCGCGGCCGTCGCGGTCGTGCTCGGGCTGCGCCTCGGGCGGGGCGCCGTCCTCCGTGCCGAGTCGGTCACCGAGCTGGTCACCGTGGCGACGGTCGCGGTCCTCGCCGTGATCGTCAACATCCTCGTCCGCCGCAGCCAGGAGCGGCTGGCCTCCGCCCGCGAGATCGCCGAGGCGGCCCAGTACGCCGTGCTGCCCGAACCCGCTGACCGGATCGGGGGCCTGGAGATCGCGGCCCGCTACGAGGCGGCGCAGGCGGACGCGTTCATCGGCGGCGACCTGTACGCGGTGCAGGACAGCCCCTACGGCGTGCGGCTCGTCGTGGGCGACGTGCGCGGCAAGGGCATGGGGGCGGTGGCGGCCGTGGCCGTCGTCATCGGTGCCTTCCGCGAGTCCGCCGAGCAGGAGGCGACGCTGGAGGCGGTGGCGCAGCGGCTGGAGCGGGCGCTGGCCCGTGAAGGCACCCGCGGAAACGGGATCGACGCCATCGAGGGGTTCACCACCGCCGTGCTCGCCGAGATCCCGCACGACGCCAAGGTGGTGCGGATCGTCAACCGCGGCCATCCGCCGCCGCTGCTGCTGTACGCGGACGGCACCCTGCGCACGCTGCTGGCCGCCGACCCGGCGCTGCCGCTCGGCATGGGCGATCTGGGCGTCTGGCCCGACCGCGCCGAGGAGACCGACTTCCCCGCCGGAGCCACGCTCCTCTTCCACACCGACGGCCTGTCCGAGGCACGTGACGGACACGGCCGGTTCTACGACCCCGAACGGCAGCTCGCGGGCCGGACCTTCCGCGACCCGGACACCCTGCTCACCACCCTCGCGTCGGAGGTGCGCCGGCATTCCGGGGGCGGGATGACGGACGACATGGCGCTGCTCGCCGTCCGGCGGCCTTGACCATTGTCACGCGAGGTGAGCGACCGGTCCCGTTCCGCATAAAAACTGACGTACCGTCAGAAACGGTGGAACCGCTGAGGTCGGGTCAACTCGCCCGGCTTTCGTCACCCCTGGCCCGAACGTCCGGGGCGAGAAGGTTTAACGATCAAGACGAACGGCTTGGAATCAGGGGTCCGGGTCTATTAACGTTCGATAACGCAGCGCGGTCGTCCCAGCCGTCACAAGAGGCGGCTCCGTGCGCACGCGCCGAATCCCGTCAGGGAACCGGGGAACCACCACCGTGGGGTGAGTCGAGCGTCAACCGCCGTGGCGGCACGGCTGGTTTACGCGCGTAGGAGACCTTCCTGCTCCGAACCCGTCAGCTAACCCGGTAGGCGAGACGGAAGGAAAGGAGTACGCCCGCGTGGCGTCCAACCGGTCTGCCTCTCCAGCTCCGTTCGTGCCGACCCGGCGCACCGAGACCCTCGGTTACGGCACCTCCCACACCGACGAGGGCCCGTGGGAGGAGTGGAACCCCACCGCGGAGTCCATCCGTCCCGTACGCGGTCGGCACCGCGTCACCAAGCAGCGCGGCGGCGGGCTCGCCCGCAGTTCCACCGTCCTCGGCGTCGGCGTCATAGCCGCCGTCGGCGCGGGCGGCATGGCCAGCGCCAACACCGGCAAACCGCCGGTGTCCATCTCCCTGCCCGACCTGCCCTCCGTGGGCTCCCTGTTCGACGACTCCCCCCACGCTCCCAAGGGTTCCGCGACCGCGCTCAGCACCGCCGGCGTGACCTCCACCGGCAGCGCCGAGGGCGCCGTCGGCGCGGGCGAGGCGCTGCGCAACCGCATCATGGCGCAGGTCGACCAGCAGCAGACCCAGGTCGAGAGCAAGGCCGAGGCAGCCGCGGAGACCGCCGCCGCCAAGCAGGCCGAAGAGGCCGCCGCCCAGGCGAAGAAGGAGGCCGGGGCGAAGGCCGCGGCCGCCAAGCAGAAGGCGGAGGAGGAGGCCAAGCAGAAGGCCGAGGCCGCGCGCCTGGCCGAACTGGCCAAGCAGTACGTGCTGCCGACCTCCTCGTACACCATCACCGGGACCTTCGGGCAGCCCGGTTCCATGTGGTCCTCCGGCTACCACACCGGCCTCGACTTCGCCGCGCCCACGGGCACCCTGATCAAGGCGATCCACAGCGGCACCGTCACCCAGGCCGGCTGGGCCGGCGCCTACGGCTACCGCACGGTGCTCACCCTCGACGACGGCACCGAGCTGTGGTTCTGCCACCAGTCGTCGATCAACGTCACGGTCGGCCAGAAGGTGAGCACCGGCGAGGTCATCGGCCGGGTCGGCGCCACCGGCAACGTCACCGGGCCGCACGTGCACCTGGAGGTCCACCCCGGCGGTCAGGCCACCGCGATCGACCCGATGACGTGGCTGCGCGGCAAGGGCCTCAATCCCTGACATCCACCTCCCCTGTTCCCCGGCGGTTCTGGCGGCGTCCCCCCGACGTCAGGGCTGCCGGTCAGGTGTTTGCGCATCCTTTGCGGCCGGTGTGGAATGAGTCACTCCGTTCAGCGGGTTGATGCTGGACATGACTTCTCCACGCAAGCTGGGCTCGTCCGACCTCGAAGTCTTCCCGCTCGCGCTCGGCGGCAACGTCTTCGGCTGGACCGCGGACGAGGCGCAGTCCTTCGCCGTCCTGGACGCGTACGCGGCCGCCGGCGGCAACTTCGTCGACACCGCGGACTCCTACTCGGCCTGGATCGAGGGGAACGAGGGCGGCGAGTCCGAGACGCTCATCGGCAAATGGCTCAAGGCGCGCGGGAACCGCTCCGACGTCGTCGTCGCGACCAAGGTCAGCCAGCACCCGGCGTACCCGGGCCTGAGCGCCGCCAACATCAAGGCCGCGGCCGACGCCTCCCTCAGGCGCCTGGACACCGACTACATCGACCTCTACTACACCCACTTCGACAAGCCCGAAGTGCCGGTGGAGGAGATCATCGGCGCGCTGGACGAGCTGGTGAGGGCCGGCAAGGTCCGGCACATCGCCGCCTCCAACATCTCCGCCGAGCGGCTGCGGGCATCCCTGGACTTCTCCGAGCGCGAGGGTCTCGCCCGGTACGTGGCGCTCGAGCCGCACTACAACCTGGTCTCGCGGGACACCTACGAGGGCGAGCTGCAGCACCTCGCCGAGCGCGCGGGCCTGGCCGCCGTGCCGTACTTCGCCCTGGCCTCCGGCTTCCTGACCGGCAAGTACCGGCCGGGTGCGACGGTGGACAGCGCGCGGGCCGGGGGCGCCGCCAAGCACCTGCGGACCGAGCGGGGCCAGAAGGTCCTCGCGGCCCTCGACGAGGTCGCCCGGGCTCATGACGCCGAGGTCGCCACGGTGGCCCTGGCCTGGCTCGCCGCGCAGCCGACGGTGGTGGCCCCGATCGCCTCGGCCCGCACGGTGGAACAGCTCCCGGCGCTGGTGGCGGTGGCGGACCTGCGCCTGACGGACGAGGAGCTCCGGAAGCTGACGGAGGCGTCGGCGTAGTCGTCTCCTGGCAGCAGTTTCAGCCGTGTTCAGCCGTGTTCAGCTGTTCTCGGCTGCTTCGGCTGCTTCAGCTCTTTCCCCGGTGCGGAACCCCTATGGCTGGGTCCGGTAGGGGTTGTACGCGGGATACGGCACCGCCGCCCCGTACGGCGCCTGGCCCGGGGCCTGCCCCTGCGCCCCGTACACCCCGTGGCCGGAGCCCGGCGGCTGCCCGTACGCGCCGTACGCCCCGTACACCGGCCACGGCGGCGCGGCCACCGGCACGGGCCGGGCCGTCATCCGCGCCGCGTGGTCCAGCGCGGGCCGCGCCACCTCCCGTCGCCGCCACAGTTCGTGCAGCAGCTCCTGTTCCCGTACGACGAAGTCGGCGCCGGCCCGTCCCCGGCGCCCCCGGTGCCGCAGGAAGGCCAGGGAGGTCGCGTACGCCTCGTACTGGGCGACCGCCCGTGCCGCCGCCTTCCCGGCGTGGTGGCGGGCGTGGTCCCGGGCGAGCCGGCGGGCCCGCATGGAACCGAGGGCGAACGGCTCGGACGGCGCCAGCCACCCGGCGGCGGCGTAGGCGGGCAGCTCCTCGCGGACGGTCCGCAGCTCCCGCTGCCGGGTCCAGATGACCAGCCAGGTGAGCAGCCCGAACGCGGGGAGCATGAAGGCCGCGTAGACGGCGAAGAAGCCGTACTCGCCGAACGAGGACGAGCCGTTCCAGGTCGCGTGCATGCCCATCGCGAGCAGCAGGCCGGACGGCGGCAGCAGCACGCGGCGCAGGTGCTGGCGGTCGCCGGAGAGCGCGGCGATGCCGAAGCCGATGCCGGTGAGGACGGTGAACAGCGGGTGCGCGAACGGCGACATGACGATGCGCACGAAGAAGGTGGCCGCGGTGACGGAGGCGATGCCCCCGTCACCGTTGAGCTGGTCGGTGCCGAAGGCGGTGCCCAGGTAGAGGATGTTCTCGGTGAACGCGAAGCCGGTGGCGGTCACGCCGGCTATGACGACACCGTCGACGATGCCGGTGAAGTCACGCCTGCGGAAGAGGAAGATCAGTAAAACGGCGGCGGCCTTCGCGGACTCCTCCACGATCGGGGCTATCACCGTCGCGCCGAGGGTGTCGGCACTGGAGGGGTCGGCGGTGGCCGTCGCTATCCATTTCGTCGCGAAGCTGTTGGCGACGATCGCTATCAGCGCCGCCGCGCAGGCGCCCCAGGCGAAGGCGAACAGCATGTTCCGCCAGGGGCCGGGCTCGACCCGGTCCAGCCACCGGAAGGCGGCTATGAGCAGCGGTACGGGCAGGACGGCCAGTCCCAGCCCCACCAGGAAGCCCTCGGTGCCGGTCTGTTCGCGGACGATGGCCAGGATGACCAGCCCGGAGAGCGCGAGCAGGGTGCTCAGCGCGCCGTAACGGACCCATCTGCGCTGCCACCAGTGCGCGTGCCGCGGCCGGCCGCCGGCAGGTCCGCTGGGGTGGGTCGGGTACGGGGGAGGGGTGGCCACGGCATTGACCCTAACGAGGGAGGGCGCCGCCCGCGACGGGGCCTCGGGCGACGGGGCGCGTCAGTTGCTGTCGGGGCGCTCGGTGGGGGGCTGGTCCGACGGTCGCTCCTGGTGCTGGTCTTCGTGCTGTACGCGGCGGAAGAGCAGATCGTTCACCACATGACCCTTCTCCAGTCCCTGGCCCTCGAAACGGGTCAGCGGCCGGAAGTCGGGCCGGGGCGCGAACCCGCCGTCGGGCTGCGTGTTCTCGAAGTCCGGGTGCGCCGTCAGTACGTCGAGCATCTGTTCGGCGTACGGCTCCCAGTCGGTCGCGCAGTGCACGACCGCCCCGGGCCGGAGCCGGGATGCGGCCAGCGTCAGGAACTCCGGCTGGATCAGCCGCCGCTTGTGGTGCCGCTTCTTGGGCCAGGGGTCGGGGAAGTAGACGCGCAGCCCGTCCAGGGCGTCGGGGCGGAGCATCTCGCGCAGCAGGATGATGGCGTCGCCGTTGCCGACCCGGATGTTGCCGAGCCCGTTGCGGTCGGCGAGGCCCAGCAGATTGCCCTGGCCCGGGGTGTGCACGTCGACGGCGAGGATGTTGGTGCCCGGGTCCGCGGCCGCCATCAGCGCGGTGGCCTCGCCCATGCCGAACCCGATCTCCAGCACGACGGGGTTCGGGTTGCCGAACAGCTCGGCGAGGTCGATCACCCGCTGTCCGTCGATGTCCAGTCCCCACTGGGACCACAGCCGCTGCAACGCGTCCGCCTGCCCCGCCGTCACCCGGCTCCGTCGCGGCTGGAAGCTGCGGATCCGCCGTTCGAAGTGCGACCCGGCCGGATCGGCCCTGGGCCCGTCGGGAAAGCGCGGCTCGCCCTTGCTCCGGGTGTGCCGGACGGACACACCGGGGGCGTGGCGGGGCTGCCCGCCGGGGGCGGGCTGCGGGGCTTCGGGGGTGTTCAGGGAGTTCCACACAGTGGGTCGATTTTACGGCGTGCGCAGCCGCGAGCCGTCGTGCCACTTCCCGGCCGACGGGCAGTGATGCGGTCGCCGCGGGCTCGGCGCGTTGTGAACCGCCGTCGCGCACCGGTGATGCAGCACGCGAACCTCCCTCGCCGCAGCTGTCACACGGAGCCGAGCGCGGCCAGCGCCCGGCGTGCCACCTCCCGGCCGATCGGCAGTGATGCGGTCGCCGCGGGGCTCGGCGCGTTCAGTACGTGTACCGCCCGCGCACCCTCCCTGATCAGGAAGTCGTCCACCAGCGTCCCGTCCCGCAGGACGGCCTGCGCCCGCACCCCCGCGGCCGCCGGCACCAGGTCGTCGGCCGTCACGGCCGGCAGCAGCCTGCGTACCGCCTGTGTGAACGCCGCCTTCGACACCGAGCGCCGCAGCTCCCCGGTCCCGTACCGCCAGTGGCGGCGCGCGATCCGCCACGCGCCCGGCCAGCTCAGTGTCGTCGCCAGCTCCCCGGGCCGGACGACTCCCCAGCCGTACCCCTCGCGGGCCAGCGCCGGTACCGCGTTGGGCCCGATGTGCACGCCACCGTCGATCCCGCGCGTGAGATGCACCCCGAGGAACGGAAACGCCGGGTCCGGCACCGGATAGACCAGCCCCCGCACCAGCTCCGGCCGCGCCAGCTCGTAGTACTCGCCCCGGAAGGGCACGATCCGCATCCCGGGTTCGTCCCCGGTCAGCCGGGCCACCTCGTCGCAGTACAGCCCGGCGCAGTTGACCAGCACCCGCCCGCGCACGACGTCACCCCGCGCCGTGCGGACGGCCACCCCCAGCTCCGGGCGCCGGTCCACCCGTACCACCCGCGCCCCGTACCGGATCTCCGCTCCCGACGCGTTCGCCAGCTGCCGGGCGACCCCCACGAAGTCGCAGACGCCGGTCGTGCCGACGTGGATCGCGGCCACTCCGCGCACCTCGGGCTCGTGCTCGGCGATCTGGGCGGCGCCCAGTTCCCGGACCGGAATGCCGTTCTCCCGGCCGCGCTGCACGAGCCCGTGCAGGCGGGGCAGCTCCTCCCGCTCGGTGGCGACGATCAGCTTGCCGGTGACGGCGTGCGCGATGCCGTACTCCGCGCAGAACTTGACCATCTCGGCGGCGCCCCGAACCGCGTACCGCGCCTTGAGCGAGCCGGGCCGGTAGTAGATGCCGCTGTGGATGACGCCGCTGTTGCGTCCCGTCTGGTGCCGGGCCGGGCCGGGCTCCTTCTCCAGCACCGTCACGCGCGTGCCCGGCGCGGCCCGCGTGATCGCGTACGCCGTCGACAGGCCGACGATCCCGCCCCCGATCACCAGCACGTCACAGTCGTAAGCGATCTCCGGCCGCACCTGCTCCACCTCCCGCCTTCGATAGTGCACTGCGCCACTGACAAGGCCTTCAAACCCCGCGCAGGAGTCGCGCCCCCAAGGGGTGTGAGGCGGTGTGGGGCGGTGTGGCGCTACGCGGGAGCGACCAGCAGTGGCCGCGCCCGCTCCCGCAGCTCCACCACGCGAGGTTCGTCGCCGTACGGCTCCAGCCGGTGCAGCAGGTCCTTGACGTATTCCGTGGTCCGCGCGGACGAGATGCGCCCGGCGACCTCCACCGCCCGTACGCCCTGCTCGCACGCCGCGTCGAGGTTGCCCGACTCCAGTTCGGCGACGGCCGAGACGACCAGCCTGAGACCGTGCGAGCGCACGAACTCCTCCGTCGGCTTCGACAGCGCCTGTTCGGTGAAGCGCCGGACCTGGCGCGGCGCCTTCAGGTCGCGGTAGCACTCGGCGGCGTCGGCGGCGAACCGGTCGTAGCCGTAGAAGCCCAGCCAGGACGGGTCGTTGTCGCCCTCGCGGGACCGCTCCAGCCAGCCCTCCGCCGCCTTGAGGGCCGCTCCGGCCGCCTGGGCGTCCCCCGCGCGCGCGTGCGCGCGTGCCTCGACGAGACGGAAGAAGCTCATGGTGCGGGCCGTGGCCAGGCCCCGGTTGCGCTCCACCGCGGCCTGCGCGAGGTCGACGCCCTCGTCACCGAAGCCGCGGTAGGTCGCCTGGAGGGACATGGACGCCAGGACGTACCCCCCGAGCGGGACGTCGGCGGCCGCGCGGGCCAGGCGCAGCGCCTGGATGTAGTAGCGCTGGGCGGCCTCCTGCTGGCCGGTGTCGAAGGCCATCCAGCCGGCCAGGCGGGTCAGCTCGGCGGCCGCTCCGAACAGCGCCCTGCCGACCTCGTCGGAGTACGAGCCGAGCAGCAGCGGCGCCGCCTCCACCCGCAGGCACTCGGGCACCATCGACGAACGCCAGTCGCCGCCTCCGTACTTGGAGTCCCAGCGCCTGGCGTCCTCCGCGGCCTCCCGCAGCTTCTGCACATCGCTGTGGCCGACTTTGATCGGTGCGCCGGAGCCCTCCGCGGAGTTCGCCTCGCGCGCCACCGAGCCGTCGGCCGGGGATATCAGCCACCGTGAGGCGGGCGTTGCGTATGCGCTCACTGCGAACGAGCCGGCCAGTGACTGCCAGATGCCGCCGGAGCCGGCCCGGCGGCCGGCGAGGTCCAGACGGTACAGCTCCGTCGCCGACCTGACCGCCTGACCGACGTCCCGGGGGAAGGCGAGGCCCACTTCGGGTGCGGGGTCCGCGTCCGCCAGACCGATCTCGTGGAGCGGTACCGGGCGGCCGAGCTTCTGACCGATGGCGGCCGCGATGAGGTGCGGCGCCGCGCCCTGCGGCACCATTCCCTTGGACACCCAGCGCGCCACCGAGGTCTTGTCGTAGCGAAGTGTCAACCCGCGTTGGGCGCCGAGGTCGTTGACGCGTCGCGCGAGCCCTGCGTTGCTGATTCCCGCGAGGGCGAGAACGGCGCCGAGCTTTTCGTTCGGCCCGCGTTGCTCCCTGGACATGCGCCACCCCTCGACACAGACGGCTGCTGCACTGGCATAACCATGCGGCATTCGTAAACCCAGCGTAGTTCGCCGCATCCCAAGCGTTAAGAGGCATTGTTCCGGATGGCGGGATTGTGGCCCGCACGGAAGTACGGCCCCTGCACGCAGGGTTGCGGCGCGCTCCCGACGTGTGGCTGTGCGCCCGCCCGTGCGCTCTTCTCCGGCCATCGGGGGAGCGGTTCCATGGTCCGCGTGGGTCGGCCCGCTGTACTGGATCCAGTGGGCTGGGGGACACCGCCGCCTCCATCCCCGCGGGCGGCGGAACGGTCCGGGAGGCGAACTCCGCCTCCCGGACTGTGCGTTGTCCGCGCGACGCGCGGATCGTGTACGGAGCGTGCGCACGCCTGCCCCTCCAACGCAGATTTGGCCGAAAATCGACCCCGCTTCCAGCCGCCAATTGCGGCCCTCACCATGGAACTTGACGGCGCTAAGGGTGTGGTGAGGAGCGCATCCGGGGGCGCATTCACGCCGCAGCGGCCTTTCCCGGTACGGGCGTTCGCCCTGCCGGTGGCCCCTGCCCGGGAACGTCCGGGCAGGCGCGCGGGGGCGCGCGCAGTGGATCGAAGACGGCTCCGCTTCCCCTCCGGCGCGCGTCCTTCGTGGCAGCATGGTGTCCCTGTTCGTACGGGTGCACTGGTTGTCCACAGCCTGTGGAGGCGTCGATGCGGTGGTTGGTGGGTTGGAGCAGCACCGCCGCGAGAGCCGCCGGGATCGGCTCCGCGGGCGCCACCGGATACGACGGGGAGACCCTGCATCCGGTGGGCTCCCAGCTTCTGTGGGGCGACCCCGATCCGCTGTGGGCGGTCGGCGACTGGCGGCCGGACGAGATCCGCCAGGTGAAGCTCGACGCACAGACCAGGATCGCGGTCCTCGGCACCTGCGGCGCCTCCGACGAGCAACTGCGCGTGGGACTGCTCGCCGCGCGCGGGGGCGCACTGCGGCACCTGACCGCCTGGCCCGGCAGCTACACCGCCGTCGTCCAGGTGGGCCGGCGCATCACCGTCTGCGGCGATCTCGCGGGCGCGCGGCCGGTGTTCTACACGCCCTGGGCCGACGGCACCGCCTACGCGACGGCCGCCCTGCCACTGGCCGACCTCATCGAGGCCAACCTCGACTTCGGGCACCTCGCCGCGCTGCTCGCCGCCCCCGACGTGCCGGCCGCCCTGCACGACTCCACGCCGTACGACGGCGTGCGGCGCATCCCGCCGGGGCACGCACTGATCCTGCGGGCCGGGGCGCGCGAGATCGCCGGGTACGAGCCGGTCGCCTCGCTCGCCGTGGCCGCGCCCCCGGCCGATCCGGACAGTGCCGTCGACGCCGTGCGGGACGCGCTGGTCGACGCCGTACGCACCCGGCTCTCCGCACCCCGGCACGTCCCGGACATCGATCCCGGGCCGGTACCGGGCATGGGCCCCGCCGAGCGCCGGGCCGCGCGCGGGATGCCGGTACCGGGAATCGGGGCCGACCTGTCCGGAGGGCCCGCCTCCGGAACGCTCGCCCTGCTGGCGGCCGGCCTGCCGGGCAATCCCGGCACCGTCCTGGGCCACGGCACGGGGGCGGGCGAGCGGCTGCTGGCCGTCACCTTCAACGACCTCGCCGTGGGCGGGCGCGAGGCCGAGCTGGAGCGCGCCGGTGCCCTCGCGGCCGGCCCCCGCCTGCATCACGTCGTGGTGACCGGGGCCGAGGAAGTGCTGCCGTACGCCGACCTGGAGGGACCGCTGACGGACGAGCCGGGGCCCTCGCTGGTGACGGCGGCCCGGCACCGCGCGCGACTGGCGTCGGGCAGCGCCGACCACTTCACCGGGTACGGCGCGCGCCAGGTCCTGGACGCGCATCCGGCGCGGCTGGCCGATCTGTTGATGGACCGCAAGCGGCGGCACCTCGTGCGTCCCGTCGCCGCGCTCGCCAGGGCCGACGGGTCGGTGATGGTCCCCGCGCGCGTGTACGGCGCTGCGCGGCGGCTGGCGCGGACGCCCTACCGCGCCGGTCTCGAACTGCTCGCCGAACGGCTGCTGCACCGCAACTTCGAGGAGCCCGGGGGCGCGGTGGGCGCGTCGCTGGCCGCGCTGACCTGGGCGAGACCCGGACCGGCGGCGCGCTGGCTGACGGGTGAGGCGCTGGCCGAAGTATCGGTTCGGCTGCAGGGTGCGACGAGCCGGTCGGGGGTGGGTCCGGGGCAGCGGCCGGGTGACCACCGCGCGCGTGCGGCACTGGCCCGGCACGCGGCGGACCTGCGGGTCCTGGAACAGGCCGCGGAGGTCCGCTCGCAGCGGCTGCACGCGCCGTTCCTGGACAACCAGGTCGTGCGCGCCTGCCGGGCACTGCCGGAGGCGCTGCGGGTGCAGCCTGGGGCTCGGGCGGAGATCCTCCGTACGGTGCTGGAGGGCGCCGGTGTGGGGGAGCTGCCGTCCGGCTGGGGTGCGCCCTCGCACGCGTCGGCCGCGGTCGCGGTCCGGACCGGGCTGCGGGTGGCCGGCGACTCCCTGACGGCCCTGTTCGCGACACCGCTGCTGGCCGAGGCCGGGCTGGTGGAGGCGCGGGTGGTGCGGAAGGCGCTGCGGGGGGCGGCCGAGGGAGAGCCGCTGCCGCTGGACGGCCTGGCCGACCTGGTGTCCCTGGAAGTGTGGCTGCGCCGGCTCCTGGCACGCCGGGGCACCTGCTGGACGGGCACACCCGCGCGCGCCCGCGCGGTCCCGGCGGGGATCGCACCGCAGAGGGGGGCGTTGGCCTCCGGCGGTTAGGTCGGTGGGGGCGCCTGGGGACGTGGGCGCCTGGGGACGTGGGCGTCTGGGGACGTGCGCGTCTGGTGGTGGGGTGTCTGCCGGTGTGGGTGCCTGTCGGTGCTGTGTGGCCGTCAGGTCTTCTGGTGCGCGGCCGTCAGAGCTTCGCTTCCCCTGCCGCGTCCTGATAGGCGGCGCCGTCGCGCCGGTTTCCCTCCACCAGTTCCCGTAGGGCCGCCAGGTGCCCCTCCAGCGCCGATCGTCCCTCGGCCGTCAACGACAGCCAGGTGCGCGGCCGCTTGCCCAGATACCCCTTGCGCGCCCGCACGTAGCCGACCGCCTCCAAAGCCGTCACCAGCTTCGACAGTGTGGGTGATGTCAGACCGCACTGCTCCTTGACCGCTCCGAACTCCGCCTCCGCACAGCCCGACAGGAACGCCACCACGGCGAGGCGCGTGGGGTGATGGATCTGCTCGTCAAGTCCTGGTTCGCTCATCTCGCGTCACACCCTGCCTGCGCGGGCCAGGCGGACCCACTCGTTCGCGCCCAGGCCGAGGCCGAACACGACGCAGGACCACGTTTCACCGGCCGCGGCGTCGACCAGCAGCGCCAGCACCACAACCAGGAGTGGAGGAACGGTGTTCTTCCATCGCCGGGCACGGTCCGCTCCCGCCGACCAGCCCATCACGCCGGTGCGTCGGCGGACCTGCACCACCAGGGTGACGCCGACCACCATCGCCGCGAGACCGGCCGCGATCAGCGCCCCCGCCGTCCCGCCGCCGCGCGAGGCCGCCCCGAGGGTGCACATGCCTGCCGCGAACAGGAGCCCCGCGGTCGGAGGCAGCCAGGCCGGAAGCGGCAGGTTGGCCGCGGCGCGTGAGGTGTCGGCCAGGTCGAGGGCCTTGCGGGCTTCCGCTGCGTCCATGATGTGTCCTCCCGTGTCAACTAGATGCGAGTCTGGCATGTGGTTTCCAGAGTGGCAACTAGTTTCCGTGGAACGCATTTTGGTGCGACGCGGCCGACTCTCGGCGAAACCCCCGTGCCCCGACCCCCGGCCCCGGTGAGAATGGGCCGGTGCGGTACGGAATCCTGGGCGTCACCCAGGGGCGGGACGAGGCGGGCGGTGTCATACCCGTCGGCGGACCGCGGCTGCGCGCGCTGCTCGCCGCCCTCGCCCTGCGGCCGGGCAGGGTCGCCTCGCCCGAGGCCCTGATCGACGAGGTGTGGGCAGACGATCCGCCGCAGGACGCCCCGGCCGCCCTCCAGGCCCTGGTCGGCAGGCTCCGTCGTACCGTCGGCAAGGACGCGATCGTCTCCGGGGCGGGGGGATACCGGCTCGCGGTGGACCGGGAAGACGTCGACTTCTTCGTGTTCGAACGGCTCGTACGCGACGGCACCGCCGCGCTCGACCGCGGCGACGCGTCCGGCGCGGTCGGCGTCCTCGACGCTGCGCTCGCCCTGTGGCGCGGCCCCGCCCTCGCCGACCTGCCCGACCGCGCCGCGGCCACCCGTCCCGAGGCTCTGCGCCTGGAGGCGGTCCGGGCCCGGGCCGAGGCGCGGGTCCGGCTGGGCCGTGCCCAGGAGGCGGTGCCGGAGCTGAGGGAACTCACCGCGGCCCATCCGTACGACGAACCCCTGCACGCCCTCCTCATCCGCGCCCTGCGCGACACCGGCCGCGGTGCCGACGCCCTCGCCGCCTACGAAGCCGCCCGCCGGGTCCTCGCCGATGGCCTGGGCATCGACCCGGGGCCCGAGCTGCGCGCTCTGCACGCCGAGTTGCTGGCGCCGACGGCATCGACGCCCCCCGGCCCCGGCGGCGCCGGTGGCTTCGAACACGGCAGGTCCGAACGGGGTGGCCCTGAACGCGGCAGGTCCGAACGGGGTGGCCCGGAACGCGGTGGCGTCGAACGTGGAGGTTTCGAACGCGGTGGCAACATCCGCCCCCGGCTTACCTCTTTCGTGGGGCGGGAACCCGAACTCGCCGCCATTCGTTCCGACATGCAAAGGGCCCGTCTCGTCACCCTCGTCGGACCGGGCGGCTCCGGAAAGACCCGCCTGGCCGAGGAAGCCGCCGCCGGGCTTCCGCAGGCATGGCTGGCCGAGCTGGCGCCGCTCGACCGGCCGGAGGCGGTGCCGGGCGCGGTGGTCAGTGCCCTCGGTCTGCGTGAGACCCTGCTGATCACCAACGACCTGGCGACCCCGCAGGGCGACCCGGTCGCCCTGCTCGTCGAGTACTGCGCCCAGCGCAGCCTGCTCCTGATCCTTGACAACTGCGAACATGTCATCGAAGCGGCCGCCACTCTCGCCGAGACGCTCCTCACCCGCTGCCCGGGGCTCACCATCCTGGCCACCAGCCGGGAACCCCTGGGCGTGCCCGGCGAGTCGGTCCGTCCGGTCGATCCCCTGCTCCCCGAGCAGGCGCACCTCCTGTTCACCGAGCGCGCCGCCGCCGTCCGTCCCGACGCGGACGACGCGCTCGGCGACAAGGAGGCGGTGGCGGAGATCTGCCGGCGCCTGGACGGCCTGCCCCTCGCCATCGAGCTGGCCGCCGCCCGGCTTCGGCTGCTCACACCCCGCCAGATCGCCGACCGGCTCGACGACCGCTTCCGCCTGCTCACCTCCGGCAGTCGTACGGTCCTGCCCCGCCAGCAGACCCTGCGTGCGGTCGTCGACTGGTCCTGGGACCTGCTCGACGAGCGGGAGCGGACGGTGCTGCGCGAAGCGTCCGTCTTCGCGGGCGGCTGGGACCTCACCGCCGCGGAGACCGTGTGCACCGGCCCCGCGGCCGACCTCGTCGGAGCGCTCGTCGACAAGTCCCTGATCGTGGCGACCCCCGCCGACGGCGAGGGCGGCATGCGGTACCGGATGCTGGAGACCATCCACGAGTACGCGGTCGCGCGCGCCGCCGAGGTCCCCGAGCTGCGCGCCGCCGCCGAACAACGGCACCGCGCATGGGTGCGCGCGCTCGTCGAGGAGGCCGATCCGCTGCTCCGGTCCGCCGGGCAACTGCCCTGGATCGCCCGCCTGGAGACCGAGCTGGACAACATCCGCGCGGCCCTCGATCGTGCCCTGGCGTCCGGCGACGAACCGATGGCGACCGGACTCGCCCTGGCCATGGGCTGGTTCTGGTGGCTGCGCAACTACCGCCGGGAAGCGACGGAGTGGGTCCAGCGCGTCCTGTGCCTGGGTGCCGTCCTCGACGGACTCGCCGGGCGGACCCCGCCGGGCCGCGCCGGATTCCTGCCCCTGCTCGACGCCGTCGATCCGGTGGATGCCTTCCTGGACGCTCCGGACGAGGAGACGCGCCATCCGCTGCACACCCCGCGCATGGACCTGCGGATGCTGCACCTGTTCCTGGTCTCCGAGTCCGAGCCGACGGAGCTGCTGCGGGAAGAGCGGTTCGCGTCCTACATCGCCCGGGTGCGGGCCGCCTTCGAGGGCGGCGGTCCGTGCTCGGCCCGGATGCCGGGCCTCGTCTGGCCGCTGACCGCCATCTTCCAGGGCCGTCCGGACGGCGTCCGGGCCGCCCTGGACGCCGCCCTTGCCAACTGCCGTGCCCACGGCGGTGACTGGGAGGTCGGCGTGACCCTGATGTTCCGCGCGCACATGGTCGTCGACTCACCCGGCAACCTGCGGGGCGTCGACGACGACCTGGTGGAGCTGCGCAGGCTCAGCCGGAGGGTCGGCGACCGCTGGATGGGGGCGCAGGTGTGCAGCGCGGCCGGTGAGGCGGCCATGGCGCGCGGCCGGTTCGAGGAGGCGCGGGACGAGTACGAGGAGGCGCTCCGGCTGGCCCACGAGGTGGGCGCGCACGCCGAGGCGCCCTTCCTGCTCGCCCGGCTGGCCGAGATCGCCTACCGTTCCGGCGATCGGGCCCGTGCCCTGGTCACCCTGGACGAGGCGAGCGAGGCGGACGAGCGCTGTGGAGTGACGGACTCGCGGGCGTTCATCCTGTTGCTGCGGGCACAGATCGCCCTGCACGACGGGGACGTCGCCACCGCGCGCACCCTGTGCGAGAGGGCCTGGGCGGAGACGGAGCGAGGCACGGCGCCCCCACAGTTCCGGGCGATGCTGAGCGCGATCGACGCCCTCGTCACAGTCGGCGAGTCCGGTCCCGCGCACGGGCTGCCGCTGCTGGCGGACGCGTTGCGCGACGCGGTGGAGCAGCGGTGCTCGGAGGTGGTCACGGCGTCGCTGGTGGACATGGCGGCCGAGCCGCTGGCCCGGCTCGGTGACCTGCCGCGCGCGGTCCGCCTGCTCGCCGCCGCCGACCGCTGGCGCGACGACCGTCCCCGACCCATGCCGGAGCGCGCGAGCGCGGAACGCGTCGAAGCAGCCGCCCGCGCGGTCCTTCCCGCCGCCCGCTACACAGCCGAGCGCGCCCGCGGCGCGGCTCTCACCGTGGAGGAGGTCCTGGCCGAGTTCGCGGAGGCCACGCGGGCCCACCCCGCCGGACCGGTGGCGGCCCGCCCCGGCCGAACCACGGGCAGGTGAACGCCTACGCACAGGTGAACGTCGAGTCCGCCCAGTCCGCGAGCGTCACGGTGTCGAAGGCACGGTGCGGCTCGACGACCAGGCGTACGGTCCTGCGGCCGACGAGGCCGACATGGACGGGGACGGCCGGATCGCCGTCCGCGAGCGTCCCGGAACGCCACAGCCGGACCCCGTCCGCGTACACCGAGAAGGTGACCCTGCCGGGCCCTGCCGTCAGATCGTCGACGCCGACCCGGGAGCCGTAGGCGTAGCACGTGCGGTTGAGGTCGATGGTGACGGAGGACCGGCCCTGGACCGTCATGCCGTGCGCGTACCGCTTGCCCGCGACCGACGGGCCGTAGCGCTGCCACACCCAGCCGCTCGACCCGATCCGGATCTCGGGACCGGTGCCGTCGCCGATGAGGTCGTAGGCCGGCTCGCCCCACCGGTGGCCGACCGGTGCGGGTTGCGGGGGAGGTGGCTTTCGACTCGGGGTGGGCGTGAGGCTGGACGGAGGAGTCGGGGGCGGGGTGGGCTGCGGTGCGGGTTGTGGTGCGGTTTGCGGTGCCGAAGCCGGTGACGGCGACGATGCGGGAGCCGTCGTGGGGGTCGGCGCAGGGGTTCGTGTGGGAGCCGGCTTGGCCGCGACGAGGCCCACCGGCGGCTTCGGGGCGGGTTTCCTCCTCGGCGGCGCGGGCGTCGGAGGGTGCGGCTTGACGACCGGGGAGGAGGACGGCGGCGGGGCGGCCTCCGGCTTCGTGCCCGTGCTGTGCTGACCGGCCAGCACCAGCGCGACCGTCGCGGCGGCAGCGGCGACGACACCGGCCGCGATGCCGGCCTTGACCGTGACACCGAGCCCCTCGGAGACCACCGCGCCGCCACCGGCGCCCGTCCCGCCAAATGCCCCGCCCCCGGGCGCGGCGGTCGCACCCGCGGTACCCGCCGCACAGGCACTCGCCGCACCGGCTCCGCCGGCCGATCCGCTTCCGGTCGCCGCCGCAGCACCCGCAGCACCTGCCGCACCGGCCCCTCCGGCGATGATGCCGAGGACCTTGGCGTATCCGGCGGCGCCGAACCAGCCGATGACGGCGACCGGTACGACGGCGGGGATACCGTTCGCGACCTCCTCGATCTCGATCGCCGCCAGCCGGCACCTGGCGCACTCCTCCAGGTGCTTGCGCAGACCCCGCTCCGCGCGGGTACGCAGCCGGCGCCGTGCGTAGGTGCCGAGCTGGTCGGCGTAGCGGGCGCACTCCTCGTCGCGGGTGAGGGTGGCGCTGACGTGGGCCTGGAGGTACGCCTGCCGCAGGCCCTCCCGGGCGCGGCTGGCGAGGACGCGCGTGCCGTTGGCGTCGAGCCCGAAGAGGGTGGCGACCTCGCTCGGCGACTCGTCCTCGACCTCGGTGTGCCACAGCACGGCCTGCCAGCGCTCGGGCAGCGAGCGGAAGGCCTGCATGGCCAGGGACTGGTCGGCCTGGTGCAGCGCCCGCACGTCCGCGCCGAGGTCCAGTGCGCCGTCGTCCGGCACGGCGGAGCCACGCACGGCCCGGTCCGCGAACACCGCGAAGTCGTCGACCAGTTGCTCGCGCCTGGCGGTCTTCGTCCAGTGCGCGGCGACGCGCCGGACGGTGGTCAGCAGATACGCGCGTACCGCGTGCTCGGGGCCGGAGCCGCCGCGCACGGCCTGCAGCGTGCGGGCGAAGACCTCGGCGGTGAGGTCGTCGGCGGTGTGGGCGTCGCGGCAGCAGGTGCGCGCGTACCGGCGCACGGCATCGGCATGGCGCCGGTACAGCTCCTCGTACGCCGTGTCGTCGCCCTGGCGCATCCACCCGACCAACTCGGCGTCGGACGGCGGCAACTCCGTGACGGACGGCAGCACCCCGCCCTCCCACGACCCACCCTGCGCCGAAACGGAACCCTGCCGGGGAGTACCACCGTGCGCCGAAGCGCCACCACGCCGCGAAGCCCCGCCCTGTGTGGATGCCCCGCCCTGTGTGGGAAGGCCGCCCTGTGTGGATGCCCCGCCCTGTGTGGGAACGCCGCCCTGTGTGGATGCCCCGCCCTGTGTGGGAACGCCCCCCCGCGTCGGACCCTCGCCGGCCCCGGAGACGCCCTCCCCGGCTGCCATGTCGCCCCGTAGGCCGCCGACCGGTCCGCTCTGGGTCGGCACCCGTGGTGGGCGCGGTACCTCCACGCCGGCCGTCTCGCCGTCCCCGGGTGACTCGTCGCGCCCGTCATCGCTCATCGCGCAAAGCCCCCGCCACCAGCCCAGCCGACCCGATTCACCGGGCCAGACTGGCACAGGGAATCCGGTCGAGCCTGGCCCGCTCGGATCATCCACTCGTTCGTGGGCACTTGTCGCGACGAAGGACGTGCGTTCACCCGTACGGGGCATGCGCAACGGGCTTCGCGTCGACATGTGTTGCCCGAAGCAGCCGCGCCGCCCCGGTGTCCGGCCGGGCGCGGGTGGCGCAGCACCCGGCCCTGCCGTCACCTCCTCCAGGCCGTCCCGGACGGAACCGGACCGTCACGGTTCACATCGGCCGGGACCGCAGCCCCTCCAGCAGGATGTCCAGTAGCCGCGCCGAGGCGGCCGCCTGCTGGGCCGCGTCCGGCAGCGACGGCGCCGCCGTGGCGATGACCAGCAGCACGTCCGACACCGACACGTCCGGCCGCAGTTCGCCCGCCGCCCGCGCCCGATCCACGAGCCGGCCCACGACGTCGAGCAGCGCCGCCACGCCCGCGTCGTCCTCGGCCGCGTCCGACGCGCTCGCCGCGCTGTCGTCGGACACCAGCCGCAGCTCCCCCGCCGAGCCCGGTTGCGTACGCTGCTGCGGCACCCGCGCCGCGTCCGGCCCCCGGCCGTCGGCCGGGTCGTCCGCGACTCCGACCCGCAGCACCTGCGGCGGCAGCAGCCGCCCGGCGCCGGAGGCGACCGACGTCCGCAGGAAGCGCGACAGCGCCGACCACGGCTCGTCCTCCTGACCGAGGGCGGCCCGCGCCTGGTCGGTCAGCCGGGAGGTCTCCTCCTCGGCAATGCGCCGCACCAGGACGTCCTTGCTCGGAAAGCGCCGGTACACCGTGCCCACGCCGACCCGCGCGCGCCGCGCCACGTCCTCCATGGGAGCCCCGTACCCCAGCTCGCCGAAGACCTCGCGCGCCGCCCGCAGCACATGCTCCAGATTGCGCTGTGCGTCCACGCGCAGCGGGGACGTCCGGACCGCCCGGGGCTCGTCCCCGCGCCCGCTGCTCCCCGCCCCGCTCATCGCCCCGCCACCGGGTGCGATGGCGGACGCGGTCGACCAATGAGTGTCCTGAATGTGCATAGATGATCCCCCGGTAATGACGTCTCCCCCCGGAGACACTCCCCGCCACTGAAATCCGGGGTGCGCGGAACAGGCGTCGTGCACGACCGAGCCCGCCCCTGAGATCCGGTGAGACCTCGCGGACCCGTTCGACCTCGTCCCCTACACCCCGTCGACACACGAACATAGTTGAGAGGGGGTCAATTCAGAAGGGGCAGGTTCCGCACGGAGCGCCCCCCGATCGGAGTACGGGCCGTATACGTCCGGATTGCGCCCCCTTCGGCACTCCGGCTCACCCACGCTGACCTGCGCGCCTGGCGCGCACTCCGGCAATTCGGCCAACCCGGCGCGGCCCCGGCTCACGGTCACACAAATGGTCGGGGCTGTGGACAAACGCCGGAGCCGGGTGCGTCATGGGATGGTGAAGGAACGTGCGCGCATTCTCGTTGTCGGCGGCGGCTACGTCGGGATGTACACGGCCCTGCGTCTGCAGCGGACGATGAAACAGGAGCTGAGGCGGGGCGAGGTCGAGATCACGGTCGTCACGCCCGACCCCTACATGACGTACCAGCCGTTTCTCCCCGAGGCCGCGGCCGGGGCGATTTCCCCTCGTCATGTCGTCGTACCGCTGCGCCGAGTCCTGGACCAGTGCCGCATCATCGTCGGCGAGGCGACGTCCATCGACCACGCGCACCGCACGGCGACCCTCAGCACCCTCGCCACCGAGGAGAGAGGGGGCGCCGAGAAGCTGACGTACGACGAACTCGTGCTGGCCCCCGGCTCGGTCTCCCGCACACTGCCCATCCCCGGCCTCGTCGACTACGGCATCGGTTTCAAGACCGTCGAGGAGGCCATCGGCCTGCGCAACCACGTCCTCGAGCAGATGGACATCGCCTCCTCCACCCGCGACCCCGCGGTCCGTGACGCGGCCCTCACCTTCGTCTTCGTCGGCGGCGGGTACGCCGGCGTGGAGGCGCTGGGCGAGCTGGAGGACATGGCCCGCTACGCCTCGCGCTACTACCACAACGTCAAACCCGAGGACATGAAATGGCTCCTCGTCGAGGCCTCGGACCGCATCCTGCCCGAGGTCGGCGAGGAGATGGGCCGCTACACGGTCACCGAACTGCGCCGCCGCAACATCCAGGTCCTGCTGGGCACCCGCCTCGAATCCTGCGCCGACCGGGTCGCCGTTCTCAGCGACGGGCAACGCTTCCCGACCCGCACGGTCGTGTGGACCGCCGGCGTCAAACCGCATCCCGTCCTCGCCGCCAGCGACCTGCCGCTCAACGGCCGCGGCCGCCTGAAGTGCACCGCCGAGCTGACCATCGACGGCGTCGAGCACGCCTGGGCCGCGGGCGACGCCGCCGCCGTCCCCGACGTCACCGCCTCGGAACCCGGCAAGGAGACCGCCCCCAACGCCCAGCACGCGGTCCGCCAGGCCAAGGTCCTCGGCGACAACATCGCCCACTCCCTGCGCGGCGAACCCCTGGAGACGTACGCGCACAAGTACGCCGGCTCGGTCGCCTCCCTCGGACTGCACAAGGGCGTGGCCCAGGTCTACGGGCGCAAGCTGAAGGGCTACCCCGCGTGGTTCATGCACCGCACCTACCACCTCAGCAGGGTGCCGACCTTCAACCGCAAGGCCCGCGTGCTGGCCGAATGGACGCTGGCGGGCCTCTTCAAACGGGAGATCGTCTCCCTCGGTTCGCTCGAACATCCCCGGGCGGAGTTCGAACTCGCGGCCGGTGGAAAGCATCCTCTCGACCCCCACATGAACCCGAAGGGGTCGTCCTGACCGGACCGGGGAACTCCGCCGGACGCCCCGGCGTCTGACGGATGTCCGCGCGGTCTGCCACCCTGCCAGACTGGTCCACGACTGTGGGCGGGCAGCCGCTCGCCCACGAGCACCCACGACGCTTTCCCGCTGTGCTGCCCTCCCCGGTGCAGTAAGAATGTGCGGTCACCGCCGCGCGGCCCCAGATCCCCGGCCGGGCCCGGAGCTGGCCTGAGACGACGACACGAGGCAAGGATTCGTGAACTTCACGCGCTGGAGCGCCCGGCTCCCCGGAACGCAGCGCCGCGCCGCAGCGCGGACCGATCTCGCGGCCTCCCCGGACCGGCGGGGCGAAGGCTCCGTACCCGCGGCCCGAATCGGACAACCGGCCGGCGACGAGCCGGCGTCCGTACCCGCGGTCGACGAACTTCCCGCACGCGAGGTCCTCGACCGCGTCCCGGCCCTCGTCGCCCTGGTCAACGGCCCCGACCACCGCATCGCCTACCTCAACGACGCCTACGTCACGGCCTTCGGCCCCCGCCCGCTCGGCGAACCCGCCCGCGAGACCCTCCCGGAGCTGCGCGAACTGGGCCTGCTCCCGCTCCTCGACCAGGTCCTGCGCAGTGGCAGACCCCGCACGCTGAAGTCCCGCAAGGCCCCTGACGGGCGTTCGTACACCTTCACCTGCACACCGGTCGCCGAAGCCCGGGGCGACGGCCGGGGCCGCCCCGGGACCGACGGCCGAGGCTCCGGCGGCTCCGGCGTGCTCGTCTTCGCCACCGACGTCACCGACCACGCGGAGGCCGCCGAACGCCTGCGCGCCAGCGAGCGACGGCAGCGCGAGACGGCGGTCACCCTTCAGCGGTCCCTCCTTCCGCAGGTGCTGGAGCAGCCCGACGACCTGCGCATCGCCGCCACCTACCACCCCGGCGGCACGGAGGCCGCGGTCGGCGGCGACTGGTACGACGTGATCACCCTCGGCGGCGGCCGTACGGCGCTGGTCATCGGCGACGTGATGGGCAGGGGCGTGCGCGCGGCGGCGGTCATGGGCCAACTGCGCACCGCGGTACGCGCCTACGCCCGTCTGGACCTACCCCCGCACGAAATCCTCCAGCTCCTCGACGGTCTCGCCGCGGAGATCGACGCCAACCAGATCGCCACCTGTGTCTACGCCATCCACGACCCCAACGAGGGCCGCCTGGTGTACGCCTCCGCCGGCCACCTGCCGATCCTGGTCCGCGACGAGACCGGCACGGTGCGGCGCGCCGACGAGCCCACCGGCCCGCCGCTCGGTACCGGTGGCTGGATGCACGCCTCGGGCTCGGTCCCGCTGAGCCCGGGCTCCACCGCGGTCCTGTACACGGACGGCCTGGTGGAACGCCGGGACGAGGACCTGGACGAGGGCATCGCGGCCCTGGAACGGGCCCTGGCCGGCGCCACCGGCAGTCCCCAGGTGATCTGCGACCGCCTGGTCCGGTCGGCGGGCGTACGCGCGGACCACGACGACGACGTGGCCGTCCTGGTCCTGCAGCACCCCGCCCGTACCGGCCCGGACGGCGAGCTGTTCCGCAACGCGGCGCTGGAACTCCTCGGGGGAGTGGAAGCGGCGCCACGCGCGCGTGCCTTCGCCTCCGGCGTCCTGACGAGCTGGCGGTTCCCGGTCGACCTGCACGACCTGGGCGTCCTGGCGGCGAGCGAACTCGTCGCCAACTCCCTCCAGCACGGCACCCCGCCGATGCGACTGCGCCTGAGGCGCACCGACCGCCGCCTGATCATCGAGGTCACCGACGGCGACGACCACCTGCCCAGGCGGCGCCGAGCGGAACCCAGCGACGAGTCGGGGCGGGGCATCGCGATCGTGGCGACCATCGCCTCCCACTGGGGCTCGCGGCGGACGCCCGGGGGCGGAAAGGCGGTGTGGTGCGAGTTCGCGCTGCCGCAGCTGAGCGACGCCGACCGGCGCTGAGCGGGTGAGGCCATCTCTCACCGGTCCCGTCACACGGCCGGCCGCCACCGAAGGCGAGGGCCGGCCGAACCCGGCGGCTCACGCCCGCGCAGGGCTCACGCCTCCGAGGAAACCGGCTCCGCGGCCGCACCGCCCCGAGCCACCACGCGGCTGCGGGCCGCCCACGGATGATCCTGTACGGCGGTGAGCCGCCGCCCCAGCCGCAGTGCCAGCACGGTGATCCCCAGCGAGAACAGCAGGAACGTCACGACATACGGCGCGGGCAGCGAGGCCCCCATGGGCCCGCCCAGCGCCGGCCCGATCGCCAGCGCGAGCTGCTTCACCAGGGCGAAGGCCGAGTTGTACTGCCCGGCCATCCCGGCCGGCGCGAGATCGGCCACCAGCGGCGCCACGGTCGGCGACAGCATCGCCTCCCCGAGCCCGAACAGGGCGTACGTCGACACGAACGCGGCCGTTGCCATCGTCCGGCTGCCGTGCCCGAGCCCGGCGTACGCGGCCGCGCCCCAGGCCACGGCCCAGATGAGACCGACGGCCGCGATCACCCGGGTCCGCCTGCGCCGCTCGACGAACCTCAGCACGGCGAACTGCGCCACCACGATCATCAGCGTGTTCGCTGCCAGCGCCGTGCCCAGCGCGGACGTGGAGATCCCGGCGGCCTCCACGCCGTACGCGCTCAGCCCCGACTCGAACTGTCCGTAGCAGGCGAAGAAGAGCACGAAGCCCAGCACACACAGCTGCACCATGGCCCGGTTCCCGAGCAGCTGCTTCCAGCCGCCCTTCGACGAGCCCGTCGGTGCGTCCTCGATGCGCGGCGAGTGCGGCATCCGCACCGTCGACAGGACCACGACCAGCAGCAGGAACACCGCGGCCTCGATCGCGAACAGCAGCGTGAAGGAGGAGACCCGGCTGATGTCCACGAGGTGACCGCCGATGAGGCCGCCGACGCCGAGCCCCAGGTTCTGCAGGAAGAACTGCAGCGCGAAGGCCCGCGACCGGGTCTCGGCCGTCGAGCACTCCACGATCAACGTCGCCAGCGCCGGCTGCATCACGGCCTGTCCGGCCCCCAGCGCCGCCGCCGACAGCAGCACGGTCGCGGAGCCGGCCGCCAGGCCCAGGCTCAGCGCTCCCAGCGCGGCGGTGACCAGGGCGGCGAGCAGGACCGGCAGCGGGCCGCGGCGCACGATCGCCCGGCCGGCGAACGGCAGCACGAGCAGCGCGGCCACGGCGAAGACGGCGAGGACCAGCCCCGCCGTCATGGCGCCCAGTCCCCGCACCTGCGCCACATAGACGTACAGGTAGGGGACGGTGAAGCCGAGCCCGAACGCGCTGAGTGCGTTGCCCACGTGGATCCGGCGCATCGCCGCGCCCATCGCCCTGGTCACGTTCACCTCTCTCAGGTAGGAGGGTCAGTAGTTGGAGAGCCTCAGCACTTAGAACCGAAGACTTCGAAGCTAAACTTCGAAGGTAAACAGTACACATGGAAGGACTTCAATGCCAAGCGGGCTCGTGCGATACTGCGGAGATGGGCGACACACCCGGCAGCCTCGGTGAGCCGACACTCGAAGAGCAGATCGCCGCCTACCAGCGCGAGTTCCGGGACCTCGACCCCCAGGTCGAGAAGATCGTCTCGGCGCTGTCCCGTCTGAACCGCCGGATGAACGTCGCCTACGGCCGCCAGACCGCCGCGCTCGGCATCAGCAACGCGGAGTGGGAGGTCCTCAAGGTCCTGGTCCTCTCCGGCGCCCCCTACCGGATGGGTCCGAGCGACCTCGCCAAGCGGCTCGGCCTCACGCCCGCGGCGATGACCCACCGCATTGACCGCATGGTGGCCGAGGGGCTGGTCACCCGGGAGCGCGACGAGTCCAACCGCGTTCGGGTGATCGTGGAGCTGACGCCGGAGGGCCGCGAGAAGTGGCTGGAGGCCATGCGCCTGGCGTCGGTCTTCGAAGAGGAGCTGCTGCAGGACCTGTCCCCGGAGGACCGCACGGTCCTCGGCGAGGCCCTGACCAGGCTCCTGCGCAGGGTGGAACACGCCCAGCCCGACGCCGGCGGGCGCCTCAGCGACCTCGACTAAAAAATCTTGACAGCGACCGCTTGACACCCCTCTGACGGATCCGTAAAGTTCTTCGGGTTGCCACGGAGCCGTAACGACGCCGTGACGGCACTTCCGCCGCAACAGCGGCACTCAAACCATCAGTACGACCTCCCGAACGGGCGGTATTCGGCGTTGCCCGAATTCCATTCGCACGGGACTCAGCGATCTTGACCGGATCCGCAAGGGCCGATTGGGAATCACCGAGAGAATCCGCTAGGGTTTGAGACGTCGGAACGGCCCAACGGCCGGGAAGGCAAACCCCGCTGACCGGGGGTCAGGTCGAAAATACGATCTGATAGAGTCGGAACCGCCGGAAAGGGAAACGCGGAAGCGGGAACCTGGAAAGCGCCGAGGAAATCGGATCGAGAAAAGATCTGATAGAGTCGGAAACACCGAAGGGAAGCGCCCGGAGGAAAGCCCGAGAGGGTGAGTACGAAGGAAGCGTCCGTTCCTTGAGAACTCAACAGCGTGCCAAAAATCAACG
>NZ_JBEYZY010000028.1:0-101487 GCF_040646295.1 Streptomyces sp. NPDC046197
CCAAGTACGTCCAGTACGAGGACTTCCGGCCGGCACGCCGAGAGCACGCACCGGACGTCACTCCTTGACGGGCGAACGTTGCCTGCCGGGGCACTGGGTGTATTGCTCGTGAGGCTCGTACTTGTGGGGACGGGCGTGCGCGCACGCCCGTCCCCCCGACTCGCTTCGGAAACAGTCCGGTTCAGTCTCACCCGTCGGCGTTCTGCCAGGGAAAAGGTGCCAGGTCGGGTTCGACCCAGCTGGTCCTGGCCGGGGTGCCGGCCAGTGTCGACGACCGGTAGAAGCGAGTGAGCAGCTTCTTGTCGAGCAGCGCGCGGTGCTGGTCGACGAAGGCGTCGAAGTCGGCGGTGTCCGGCTCGCCCGCGTGGTGGCCCACCAGCTCGACCCAGGCCCGGCTGACGGTGGCGTTGTACTTCTGTGGTGCGCCTGCGTAGCGGGCGGTGCGCTGGATACCGTCGCTGACCAGGTCCACCGCCGCGTCCGTTCCGTAGCGCCGGACGGCCAGCCAGGTCAGGTGGACGTGCTGGCGGTGCCCGAATCGCTCGGCAGTGGCCATCACCTCTCCCATCAGCTCGGCGAACGGCGACGACTCCTCGTTCACACCGTGGTCGGTTGTGATCACGCCTCCTCCGTGGCCAACGCGTCCAGAACGGCGTAGAAACCGGCGACCGCCTCGGCGGGCAGGCCGTCCAGCGCGCGGCTCTCCAGGCCGGCCAGTGTCTGCCGGATCAGAGTCGCGGTCTCGCGCCCGGACTCGGTGAGCTGGATCAGCACCGAGCGGCGGTCGCCGGCTCGCGTACCGCGTGTGATGTGGCCCCGTCGCTGCAACCGGTCCAGCACGCTGGTCAGGGTTGTGGGGCGGGTGCCAACGGCCGCGCTCAACTGGGATGGGGTGCGGCCCTGGCCGTCGGCGAGGTTGGCCAGTGCGTTGATCTCGGAGGCGGTCAGGTCGAGGTCGACGAGTTCGGCGGCGATCAGGTGCAAGGTGGCATGGGTCGCGCGCTGCAGGGCCAGCAGCGCCGACCGTTCCGATGGCACGGATTCGAAGTTCACGATTTCGGATATTACGAAATCGTACTAATGCTGCAAGCCCGCCGGGTGCCAGTGACGGCGTCCGTCACGGACGGTCGGCGGCAGGGCGGGGTAGAAGTGGAGCGATGACCGGAACAGCGAGGTGAGCACACCCTTGGCCGCCGTGTTGCCGCGCCGCGCTGTGGACGGGGCTGCTGACCTGCCGGAAGACCGCCTCACCCGCTCCGTCGGGCGGGTGTGCCGGTGAGGTCGGCAGGTGGAAGGAGCGAGTGGGATGAGCCGAGCGGAGCACCGTCCGGAGCAGGCGGATCGTCCGGAGTACGGGGTGTCGGGCCCGAGCGGTTTGATGGATCTGCTGGGTGTCGCCGCGGTGCTGGTGGAGGCCGACGGCCGGATCGACATGTGGAGTCCGCAGGCCGAGGAACTGTTCGGCTATGCCCGCGGCGAGGCAGTCGGACAGTACGCGGCACCGCTCCTCCTCAACCCCGAACACCGGGAGACGGCGATCAGGCTGTTCGCCGAGGTGATGGAGACCGGCCGAGGATGGGCGGGTGCCTTTCCCGTCCGGCACAAGGACGGCAGCACCCGGATGATCGAGTTCCGCAACATGCGGCTGACGGACAGCGTCGGTGACCACTACGCCCTCGCGCTGGCGACCGACCGTTCCACCTTGCGTCAGGTGGAGCGCAACGTGGCCCTGTCCACGCGGCTGGTAGCCCAGGCCCCGATCGGGCTGTCCATCCTGGACACCGATCTGCGGTTCGTGGTCGTCAATCCGGCCCTCGCGTCGATGCACGGCGTCCCCGAGGCCGACCACGTCGGCCGGAGGTTCCGCGAGATCCTGCCCGGTGTGTGGTTCCGGGCCGCGGAGACCGCGATGCGGAAGGTGCTGGAGACCGGCGTCCCCGTGGTGAACCAGCAGGTGGTGGGCCGGACTCTCGCCGACCTGGACAACGACCACGCCTGGGCGGTGTCGTTGTACCGGCTGGAGGACCATCACGGGCGCGCGCTGGGCATCGCCAACGTGGTGGTGGACGTCACCGACCGCTACCGGGCAGGCAGAAAGGCGGAGCGGGCGCAGCAGCGCCTGCGTCTGGTGGCCAACGGTTCGGCCCGCATCGGCACCACCCTGGAGGTGGAGCGGACCGCGCAGGAGCTGGCCGACGTCCTCGTGCCCGACCTGGCCGACATGGTCGCGGTGGACCTCCTGGACTCCGTTCTGCAGACGGGCCGCACGGAGCTGGGCGACGACCCGGCGCTGTTCCGCGCCCTGGCGGTGAAGACCGCCTACCCGACCGACGCCGTTCGAGCGATCGTTCCGCCCGGCTGCCTCACCACCTACCACTGCGACCATCCGGCGGCCCATTGCATCCGCACCCGCCGCCCCGTCCTGAGCACCCACCTGGTCGGCAGCGACGTCACCCGTATCGCCGCCGACCCCGAGGCCGCCCGCCTGCTCGTCCGGGCGGGTGTCCACACCGACATGGCGGTCCCGCTCATCGCCCGCGGACAGGTCATCGGTGTCCTGGGCATGGCCCGGGCCCGCAACCCGCTGCCGTTCGACGAGGACGACCTCACCCTCGCCTGCGAACTCGCCTCCACCGCCGCTCTGAGCATCGACAACGCCGTGCTGCACCAGCACATCCGCAGCGCCGCGGAGACCCTTCAGCGCAGCCTGCTCCCGCAGCTCCCGCCCCACCATCCCGGCCTCGAAGTCGCCGCCCGGTACCGGCCGGCGCAGGCCTTCAGCGAGGTCGGCGGCGACTGGTACGACCTCATCCCACTCGACGGCGACCGAACCGCCCTCGCGGTGGGCGACGTCATGGGCAGCGGTATCCCGGCCGCCACCACCATGGGCCGCCTGCGCACCGCTACCTCCACCCTCGCCTACCTCGACCTCGAACCCGCCCGGATCCTCACCCACCTCGACCGGATCACTCACGGTCTGGACCCCTACATCGCCACCTGCCTCTACGCGGTCTACGACCCGCACCACTGCCGCCTGCACGTGGCCTCCGCCGGCCATCTGCCCCCGGTCCTGGTGCGGGCCGGCAAACCACCCGAACTCCTCGACCTGCCCACCGGCACTCCGCTGGGAGTCGGCGGTGTCCCCTTCGTGGCCACCACATTGCGGCTGGAGCCCGGCGACCAGCTGGTCCTCTACACGGACGGGCTGGTCGAAACCCGGAACGACCCCATCGACGAACGCCTGAACGACCTCCTGCGTCTTCTGACACTGCCGGACCGCTCCACGGAAGAGACCTGCGACCGGCTTCTGCGGCAGCTCCGGGACCCGGCCGGCCATGACGACGTCGCCCTTCTCATCGCCCGGGCCCAGCCACTGCGGCCCAAGGGGAGTGCGGGGTAGGGCAGCCGGCGGCCCGCCGAGGGCATCGAGCTCTGCGGGGACGCCGTCCCGGTCAGGGCTTCCCGCCTCCGCCCGCCGTCACGCCCGTTCGGGAGAGCCGATCTCGCGCAGGATCCCGAAGGCCCGCAGCAGGGGCGCCGGGCCCGTGTCCGTGATGCCGGACGCCCGGCGCGCCCGGCGGGTCCGCAGTACGGCACGTACCGCGGAGAGGGCGGCGCAGGCGATCACGGCCGCCTTGAGGTCGGCGTCCGGCGTGTCCGGAGGCAGCCTGCGCTGAACCAGGACGGTGAGCCGCTCCTCGAAGTCGGAGAAGGCCTGCACCAGGCGGGCCGTGACGACGTTCTCCATGTCCTCGAGCGGGTGGCTGAGGGCGGTCAGGGTGGAGGCCGCGAACGGCTTGGCCGCCTCCAGCAGGGCGTTGCACACCGCGGCCAGGGGCTCCTCGTCCGCCGGACGCCCGGACAGGGCGTTCTCGACGTAAGCGAAGATCTCGACGCCGTCCGGCAGCAGCAGCGCCTCCTTGCTCTCGAAGTAGCGGAAGAACGTGCGCACGGAGACGTTCGCGTATGCGGCGATGTCCGCAACGGTGGTGGCCTCGAAACCACGCTCCTTGAACAGGCGCGCGGCCCCTTCCAGGAGCAGGCGCCGGGTCTCCTCCTTCTTGCGTTCACGCAGTCCAGTGGGGGCGATCTCACTCGGCATGAGTCGAAGCCTCCGCCATGGTGTCGCGACTGTCAATTGGCACGGATGCCACGCGTGGGCGTCGCGGGAGCAAACTGGCATGGATGTCAATTGTCATTAGTGCCACTTCTGCTCTAGGGTTCGTGTCACTCGTGACACTTTCTTTGGGAGGCCACGGTGCCCCGACCCTCACAGCCCCCGCCGGCGCCGGCCGACGCGCACACCGACGCGCGTACGGATGCCCGTACTGATGCCCGTACAGAAGTCCATCCGCCGGCGAACCCCGCCCCCGCACGCGGTGGACTCGGCCGCCTCGGCGGCTTCTGTGCCCGGCATCCGGCCGCGGTCATCGCCGCCTGGCTGCTGATCCTTCTTGCCGCCCTGGCCGGGCGGCACCTCGCGGCGCCCACCTTCAGCGACCAGGTCAGCCTGCCCGGCACGGCCTCCCACACCGGGGCCGACCTCCTCGCCACCTCCATGCCCCAAGCGGGCCGGCCCAGCGGCAAGGTCGTCTTCCACACCGACTCGAGCACTGTGGCCGACCAGCGGTCCGCTGTCGACCGCACCCTGGCCGATCTGCGCGACCTGCCCCGCGTCATCGCCGTTTCCGCCCCCGTGACCAGCGACGACGGACGTACCGCGTACACCACCGTCTCCTTCGACGAACAGCTGAAGAACCTCGGCCACGACTACACCGAGCGACTCGACACGGCGACGGGGCCCGCCCGGGCGGCAGGGCTGGGCGTCGCCTACGGCGGAGACCTCGAACAGGTGGTCCGCGAACCGGCCAACGACAAGCTGAGCGAGGCCGTGGGCGTGGTCACCGCCCTCGTCATCCTGCTGCTGGCCTTCGGCAGCGTCCTCGCCGCGCTGCTGCCGCTGGTCACCGCGCTGATCAGCGTCGGAGTCGGCCTCGCCGTCGTGGGCATCGTCGCCGCCACCCTCTCCTTCGCGACCTCCGCCACGACACTCGCCGGCATGATCGGCCTGGGCGTCGGCATCGACTACGCCCTGTTCCTGACGACGCGCTTCCGTCAGGACCTCATCGACGGGCACGATCCGGTCGAGGCCGCGGCCCGCACGGCGCGCACCAGCGGACGCGCCGTCCTGATCGCTGCCCTGACCGTGGCCGTCGCCATGCTCAGCCTGTACGCCTGCGGGCTGAGCTTCATCGGCAAGATAGGGCTCGCGGCCACCCTCGCCGTGGTCGTGACCGCCGGTGCCGCCCTCACCCTGGTTCCGGCAGCCCTGGGCCTGGTCGGCAGGCACATCGACCGGCTCCGACTGCGCCGCCCCGTCGCCGAGAGCTCGGGAGCGCACGACGGGTGGCACCGCTACGCGGACCTCGTCTCCCGGCGCCCATGGACCTTCCTGGCCGTCGGCCTCGCCATCCTCGGCGTGTGCTCCGTACCCCTGCTGTCCATGCGCCTCGGCCATGTCGACTCCGGTGCGGACCGACCCGGCACGAGCACCCGTACCGCCTACGACTGGATCGCGCACGCCGACGGACAGGGTTTCGGAGCGGGCGCGAACGGCCCGGTCCTGACCGTGGTCGACGTGAGCAAGGCGAAAACGCCCGCCGACCGGATCTCGAACGACCTGACCGCGGCCCTGCGGAACACCCACGGCGTGGCGTCCTTCACCCCCCTCAGGGCGAGCGCCGACGGGAAGATCCTCGTCACCACGGTCACGCCGACCACGGGCCCGCAGGACGCCGCGACCGACGCCCTGCTGCACACCCTCTCGGGCCGCACGCTGCCGAAGGCCCTCGACGGTACGGGCGCCGGGGCCTGTCTCACCGGCAGCGTGGCCGGCCAGGCCGACTTCCGCGACACGGTGGAACAGCGGCTGCCGATCGTCATCGGCATCGTCCTGGTCCTCTCGTTCCTCCTGCTCATGACGGTCTTCCGCAGCCTGGTGATCCCGCTGAAGGCCGTCGTCCTCAATCTCCTCACCACGGCCGCGTCCTACGGTGTGCTCGTCGCGGTCTTCCAGTGGGGCTGGGGCGACGCAGTGCTCGGGCTGTCCGAGCCCGTGCCCATCGAGTCCTACGTCCCGATGATGATGTTCGCGATCGTCTTCGGGCTGTCCATGGACTACGAGGTCTTCCTGCTGTCCCGGATCGCCGAAGCCTGGCATCGCACCGGTGAGAACCGGCCGGCCGTGGGTGAGGGGCTGTCCGCGACGGCCCGCGTGATCTCCGCCGCGGCCTTCATCATGACCGCCGTGTTCCTGTCGTTCACCGCCTCGCCGACCGTGGTCGTGAAGATGCTCGCCCTCGGACTGGCGATCAGCGTGATCGTGGACGCCACGGTGGTCCGCCTGATGCTGGTGCCGTCCGCCATGTTCCTCATGGGCAAGGCGAACTGGTGGATCCCCCGCCGACTCGACCGGGTCCTTCCGCACCTGCACGCCTGACCGCCTCACCCGCCCGCCCAACCGACCGAATCCGGAAGTGACCACGTGAGCCCGAACCGCCGGAACGCAGTCCGCATCCTCGTCGTGAGCACCGCGATACTGGCCGCCCTCGTGTGCGCGACCGATCTCCTGGTCGAGCACCGCACCGAGGAGCGGCTCGCCGCCCAGGCCTCGCGCCGGCTGAAGCCGGAAGGGCCGGTGCACACCGATCTCACCACGCCGCTCGCGGGGCTGCGCACCCTCGGCGGAGAGGTCGGCGACGTCGAGGTGAGCGCCAAGGGCGTACGCCGTCAGCACACCGTGATGGACGTGACCGTCCGCTTGAAGGACGTCACGACGGACGGCGACAGCGCCGGCGGCACCGCGACCGCCACCGTCGGATACGACGAGGTGACCCGGCGCCTGGGCTCGCTGGGCGACGGTCTGACAGCGGGCGGCCAAGGCGGCGACCTGATCCTCGGCGGGAGCGTCGGACGCCTGGGCCTGCCGGTCACCGTGCGGGCCAAGGTGTCCACGACCTCGGACGCCTTCACCATCACGCCCACGACGGTGAGCGCCCTCGGCCGCAGCATGGCGGTCGACGACCTCGCCGCCCTGCCGGCCGCGTCCGGGCTGCGGGACGAGCTCGAGCCCCGGACCGTGGCCGTCACCGGACTGCCCCGCGGCGTCGCGCTGACCTCGGCGCATGCCGCCGACAACGGCCTCGTGCTCACCTTCTCGATCGACGCGGGCCCACCGGGCGCGGGCGGGGGAGCCGCCTGACGGACCGGGAGGCAGCGCCCGTTGCCTGGTTGCTCGCGGACAGTAATAAGCTGGGTGACCATGTGACCGGCACGTCGACGACCGCGCCGGGCTCGAGCGTCAGGAGGCGACCGATGACTGTGGGAACCGAGCGAGCCGTACTGGCGGGCGGTTGTTTCTGGGGCATGCAGGACCTGATCCGCAAGCAGCCGGGCGTGGTGTCCACGCGCGTCGGCTACAGCGGCGGCGACACACCGAACGCCACCTACCGCAATCACGGCGACCACGCCGAGGCCATCGAGATCCTCTTCGATCCCACGGCCACGAGCTACCGCGACATTCTGGAGTTCTTCTTCCAGATCCACGATCCGACCACGAGGGACCGTCAGGGCAACGACATCGGGCGCACCTACCGCTCCGCCATCTACTACACCGACGAAGAGCAGCACCGCGTCGCCGTGGACACCATCGCGGACGTCGAGGCGAGCGGGCTGTGGCCGGGCAAGGTGGTCACGGAGGTCGAGCCCGTGGGCGACTTCTGGGAGGCCGAGCTCGAGCACCAGGACTACCTGGAGCGCTACCCCAACGGCTACACCTGCCACTTCCCGCGACCGAACTGGAAGCTGCCTCGCCGAGCCTCCTCCCCGACGAACTGAGACTCCGGCCCACGCCGGAACACCGCCCCTGACCAGCTCTCGGCGATTTCCGTCGACGAACCTGGTCGGGGCCGTCGATGCGGGCCGCGACGGCGCCGGGTGCCATGGGAAGGTGCCGGGCGCCGTGTGGCGCGTGATTCTGTAAGGGTGTCTGCTGTCCGAGCCGGTCGGATCCCGGCGGCCTACGCCGACTCGGGCCGCCGCGCGGTACGCGTGACGCTGGCCGCCGCGGCCGGTTTCTACCTCTTCCGCTACGGCCTCGACCGACCCGTCGCGGCCACCTACGCCCTGTTCGCCGCCGTCGGGTTGGGCGGCCTCTCCAGGATCCCCGGCACCGGGCGGCAGCGCGCCGCGATGGTTGTGCGCCTGCTGCCGGTGTGCTGGCTGCTGGTGGCCGTCGGCACCTGGCTGTCGGTACGGACCTGGAGCGCCGTCGTCGGCATGCTGGTCGTCGGCTTCGTACTGGCCTTCTCCGCCGTGGGCGGACCGCGCCCGGCGGGAGCGGCATCGGGCCTGCAACTCCTCTACATCCTGCCGTCCTTCCCCCCGTACGACCCCGGCTCGCTCGGTGACCGGCTGCTCGGCACGACCACCGGGCTGGCCCTGCTCGCCGCCGCCGAGGTGCTGATCTTCCCCGAGCCCACCCCACCCCCGTACCGGGAGCGGGCCGTCCACGCCGCACGGACCGCCGCACACTGCGCGGCGCTCCTCGCCGCGCCTCCCTATGCCCTGACCGACGGGGACATCCGGGCGACCCGGGAGTCCGGCCGCGCCCTGCGGTCCCTGACCGTGCCGGAAGCGGAACGTCCGGCGGGACCGGGGGTGCGCGACCGCGCCCTCACCCACACCGGACTGGCCACCCGCACCCTGCTCAGCCGACTGGGTGAACTCCCCGCCGCACCCGGCGACCCTCCGGGAGCCGCCGTGACCGCCGTACTGCACGCGGTGGCGCGACTGGCCACGGCGACCGCAGCCCGGCTGACGGCGGGGCCGCCGCCGATGGCACCGTACGAGGAGCTGAGCGCGGCACGCGCGCACCTGTCGGCCTTGTCCGTCGGCCCCGCCGCCGGCGTGGCTGCCGCCTCCGTCCGCACCGGCGGGGACGCTTCGCCGCCGGGCTTCCCTCCGGCCGTACTGCGCCGACACGCCGCCGTGCTGGAAATCGCCGACGCCGCGCTGACGATGGCCACGGCGGCCGATCTCGGGGTAGGAGGCCGGCGAGCCGCACTGCCGGCGCCGGCGGGTCGCTTCTGGTACGCCAGGGAGCGGGCACCCGGCCTGTGGTGGCACCGGTTGCGTGGCCACGCCGAGCGCCGGTCGGTGTTCTTCCAGAACGCGGTGCGCATAGCCATGGCCCTGACGGCGGCCCGCCTCGTGGCCGGGGTGGACACACTGCCGCACGGGTTCTGGGCCATGCTGGCGACCCTCACCCTCACCCGGACCACCATGGACGAGACCTGGACCACCATCCGGGTGGCGCTGGCGGGCACGCTGGCCGGTGCCCTGGTGACCGCCGGGACGCTGACCCTGGTCGGCACGGACACCGTGATCTACGCCGCCGTAGTGCCGTTGTGGATGCTGTTCGCCTTCACGGTCGGGCCCGTCAAGGGGGTCGGCTGGGCGCAGGGTCTGTTCACCGTGCTGGTGGCCCTCGTCTTCGCCCAACTGGCGCCGCCCACATGGCGGCTGGCGGAGGTGCGGATGCTGGACGTGCTGATCGGCAGTGCGATCGGCGCGGTCTTCGGCCTGCTGGCCTGGCCCCGTGGTGCCCACGACGAGTTGCGCCGTGCGGCGGCGGAACTCCTGCACAGGGCAGCCGAGATCGTGGTGGCGACCGGCGCCTCGCTGGCGGAGGGCGGGCCGGTGGCCGCGCCGTCGGCGGTGCCGGGCCACCGGTCCCTGCGGCACGCCGTCATCCTCGCGGAATCCGCGTACGCCCAATTCCAGAGCGAGCCGGCACCCTTCGGCGGCCGGGCGCGCCGGATGGCACTGCCCGGGGCCGACTGGCAGGCGACGCTCATGGCCGGTCACCACACACTGTGGGGAGCGGACCGGCTGCTGGAACCGCCGCTCACCGCGCTGGGCCCGGTGGCGGCGGAGTCGGTCGGCGGAATGGGGGATCGTGTGGCCGGGCGGATGCTGCTGGTCTCGGCGGCACTGGATCCCGGAAGCGACACCCCGACCGCGCCGGTGCCGCTGCTCGACCCGGCTGTCGACGGGTTCGCCCTGGAGCCGCCCGGCGCACCCCGGCTGTACTACGCGACCGTGTCGTGGCTCGACTCGCTGATGAAGGACCTGGCCCGGATCGCACGCGGCGGGCCGGGACCCGAGCCCGGCGAGGCGGCCACAGCGCGCTGAGGCTCCTGTCGCCGCCGGCCGGGAGCGGGCGTACCTCCGGCCGACGTCAGGAGCTCGTGAGGACGACGAGCTGCTGGGTCGCCCGGGTCATCGCCACATAGCGGTCGACTGCTCCTTCGACTCCCTGGCCGAACTCCTCCGGGTCGATGAGGACGACCAGGTCGAACTCGAGCCCCTTGCACAGCTCCGGGGTCAGCGACCGGACGCGGGACGTCGTGCGGAAGGTGGGATCGCCGATGACGCAGGCGATCCCGTCGGCATGTGCTGCGAGCCAGGTGTCGAGGATCGAGCTCAGATCCGAAGCAGATCCGTGGACGACGGGGACACCGCTGCTGCGGATGGAGGTCGGCACGTTGGCATCCGGGAGCACGGTCCGGACGACCGGCTCGGCCTCCGCCATGATCTCCTCCGGCGTACGGTAGTTGACGCTCAGTGAGGCCAGGTTGATCCGGTCGAGCCCGATCCGTTCCAGCCGTTCCTGCCACGACTCCGTGAACCCGTGTCTGGCCTGGGCACGATCCCCGACGATGGTGAAGCTCCGGGACGGGCACCGGAGAATCAACATCTGCCATTCCGCGTCGGTCAGTTCCTGCGCCTCGTCCACGACGACGTGCGCGAACGGGCCGGCGAGCAGGTCCGGTTCGGCGCTGGGCAACGCGCTCGCGTCGATCAGGGTGTCCCGCAGGTCCTGTCCGCGCAGCATTGTCACCGCGCCTTCACCGTCGTCGTCCGCCTCGAGGAGGCCGTCGATGACGCCGGCCCTGCGGTCGCGTTCTGCGGCGACCGCGGCTTCGTGCCGCAGCCTGCGCCGCGACGCCTCCGGGTCCCCGAGCCGCTGCCGTGCCGCGTCCAGGAGCGGCAGGTCGGACACCGTCCAGGCCTGTGCGTCCTCGCGCTGCAGCTGCTGAACCTCATCGGGGCCGAGCCAGGGAGCGCACATCCGCAGGTATGCGGGCACCGACCACAGGTCTCCGACGAGGTCGCCCGCTTCGAGCAGCGGCCACGCGCGGTGGAAGGCCGTGAGCAGTTCCCTGTTCTGCCGCAGTGACTTGCCCAGCAGGTCGTCCGAGACGTCGCCGTCGTGCCTGTCCACCAGGATCGTGAGCAGCTCCTCCCAGACCTGGTCGCGCGCCTCGTTGTGCGGAGTACCGGGCTCTGCCGCTTCGAACGCCACCGCCCAGTCGTCAGCGCTCAGCCGGATGTCGGACCAGTGGGTCGTGACCGTCATCCCCTCGGTGGGCGGCTGCTCGTAAAACCTGACGGCCGTCTCGATCGCCTTCACCATGTTCGCGGACGACTTCAGGCGGGCCGCGTCCGGGTCGGCCTCGACCGCTGCCGCGGCTCCCTCGGAAACGAGGTCCCGCAGGGTGCAGGTCTGCACGCCCTCCTCACCAAGGCTGGGGAGGACGTCGGCGACATAGGCCAGGTAGGGCCGGTGCGGACCGACGAACAACACGCCGCCCCGCCGGTGACCGAGGCGGGGATCGGAGTAGAGGAGGTAGGCGGAGCGGTGCAGGGCGACGACGGTCTTGCCCGTACCCGGACCGCCGTCGACGACGAGAGCGCCGCGGGATCCCGCGCGAATGATGGCGTCCTGGTCGGCCTGGATGGTGCCGAGCACGTCTCGCATCCGGGGCGAACGGTCGCTGCCAAGGCCGGCGATGAAGGCGGATTGGTCGTCGAGCGCGGCATGCCCGGCAAATCCGTCCGGGGTGAACACCTCGTCCCAGTAGTCGCTGATCAGGCCGCGGGTCCAGCGATACCTGCGGCGGCTTGCCAGCCCCATCGGGTTGGCGTGGGTGGCTCCGAAGAACGGCTCGGCCGCGGGGGAGCGCCAGTCGACCAGCAGCCGACGACCCGTGCTGTCCGTAAGGCCAAGTCGTCCGACGTACACGGGCTCGGGGTTGTCCGCACCGACCATGTGTCCGAGGCACAGGTCCAATCCGAAGCGACGCAGGGCGCGCAGGCGAGCGGTCAGCCGGTGGACCTCCGTGTCCCGGTCCATCGCCTGCCGGCCCGCGCCACCGGGCGCCTTGCGCTCGGCCTCGAGGCGGTCGGACACCTCGGCGATCGACTGCTCCAGGCACTCCGCGACGGCAGCGAAGTGCTGCTCGTCGCCTGCGATCAGCGCCGGGTCGGCCTTGGGGGAGAGGCGGTCGGGGAGGTCGAAAGCACTGGTGGTCAAAGGGGTCACGTCATCAGCTCCGATCTGGGGCCGCTTGCGGCCGTGGCGCGCGGCAAGGCGTCTGGACCGGCGTGGCGAACCTGGGTTCCTGTCTTCCGGGTCCTGGCCCGGCGGTCCCGTGTGGCTCACGCGCAAACGGGCGACCGGTCCCGGTCGACCTCCGCGAGCAGCAGCTTCGCGGCCACCGCCGCCCCGTCGCTGCGGATCGTGCGGGCCACCGCCCTCGCTCGTGCGCGGGTCGCGTGAGTCAGGGCCGTTTCGGGCGGGGCCGGTTTGACGTCCCCGCGCGACCCATACGTCGACAACAACACACGCACTTCGCGACACCCGTTTCCTCAGGTTCTGGCTTCGGGCCGCGATTCTGCGGTACGACGGGGGCCTTGCCGCAAGCCCCCCAGTGCGCTATACGTTGAGAGTGGCAAGGAGTGGGCAACCTCCTTGCCCTTGCTTTTTGTCCCCCGCTGTCGCCCGTTGTTGACGAACCAGCCCGGCGCCGAGCTGTGGCCACGGGGCGCCGACGGTCCAAGAGGCGGCCGGCCACACCGGAACGGCACTCTGCAGGGAAGCGGCCGGCTTCCAGCCAGACCCGGTCGCCTGCATGGATCAGCAGCTGAGCGCCGGTACGGCCGCGGAGTTGGGCGGCGCCCTGGACGTGGTCGGGGTGGGCGGAGCGTCCTGGGGTCGGGATGGAGGGGTGGGTGGCGGCCACGTACGGCTTCAGGGCGGACGGGTCAGTGGTGCGTGCGCGGGCGGCGCGATGCATTCGAATTCATAACATCTACTTTTGTGGTGGCTCGCTTGGCATGGCGCCGTGGCACTGGAGCGAAGCTCCCTCCCGCGCACCGCCGAGGCCGTGGCCCTGGCCGAACTGCGTGACGCAATCGTCCGCGGCGACCTGCCGCCCGGCTCTCCCATCCGCCAGAACGCCGCGGCGGAGGAGCTCGGTCTGAGCGTCATCCCGGTACCCGAGGCACTCGAGACCCTGGCCGGGGAGGGCATCGTCACCTACGTTCCGCAGCGAGGGTTCACCGTCACCGCGCTGACCCCGCGCAGCGTGGACGGGATCTTCCAGGTACGGGAGTTGATCGAAGCCGCGGCGGAGGCCAGCGCCGCAGTCCGGCGACGAGCCGAGGACGTCACCGCCACGCGCGGCGCGCTGGAGGAGCAGCGTGCCGCCACCGCGGCGGGTGACCGGGAGGCAGTCATCACCGCCAACCGCCGCTTCCACTTCGCTCTGCTGGACAGGTGCGACAACGAGTGGATGCTGCGCTTCGCCCGGCAGCTGTGGGAGGCCCTGGAACCGCATCGCGCCCTGTCCTACCGTCGCGCCGCAGCTGCGGGCGACCTGGTCCGGGCCGAGGCGGTCCTCGCCGATCACGAGGGCGATGTAGCCGCCTTCGAAGGCGGAGACCATGCCCTGGCCCTGCGGCTGTTGGCCGAGCACCGGCGGGGCGGCCTGGGGGACTTCCACCGGTTGCCGGCTCCTGCCGATCACAGCGGATGACAGACAGCCTCCAGGGTGATGAGCGCGCTACTTGGAGTCGACCCGTCCGAGCGGATTGGGTCCGGTCGTCAGCGCGTCGCGCGCTGCCTGCCACGCGGGATCCCCGGGGTGGAGCTCGGTGCGGAGGTAGGCCCAGGTGAGCCGCTGGACCACGGCGACTCGCTCGGGGTTCTCGTCCGTGGTCTCGGCGACGTCATACCCGGAGACACCACCGAGCCCGTGCTCTGCGTCGAACAGGGTGAGCAGGGACTTCGGGCCGGGGGAGAGGAAGTACGGATCGGCGTGCCAGCCCGCGCCCGCAACCGTGAGGTGGGGAGAGGTGTCCTTGTCACCGGCGACCACGAGCGCGGGCGTCCTCATCTCGGAGAAGTCCGTGGTCGAGAAGAAAGACAGGTTCTCCGCTGCCGACTCGGTGAGGGCATCACCACCTCTGCCGGGCGCGGCGAGCAGCACGCCCGCCTTGATCCGGGGCTCGGCCAGGTTCACCTCCGTTCCGTCCTGCGGATCGATGAGCCGGGCACCCAGCAGCAGGCTCGCGGTGTGCCCGCCCATCGAGTGCCCGGCTACGGCGACCTTGTTCCTGTCCAGGCGCCCGAGGAGCTGCGGGACGGCGGCCTCCAGCACGTCGAGCCGGTCGAGGATCCGAGTCATGTCCTCGGCCCGCGAACGCCAGTACAGCGGCGCTCCAGGGGTAGTGGGATCGAGGCTCAGCGTCCTCGAGCTCAGATGGGTGGGCTGGATCACGACGAATCCGTGCGCCGCCCAGAAGTTGGCGAGCGGGGCGTAGCCGTTCAGCGAGGAGAGATGGTTCGAGTGGCCCTGGCCGTGTGAGAGAAGGATGACCGGCAGCTCGCTGCCGGTCACGGGCGCGGAGACGCGCACGTGCAGATCTACGGCCCGGCCGGGTGCCGACAGCACCACCGGACTGACCGAGAGGACGGGAGTGGGGGCGCTGACGGTGTCGGCTGCGTGAGTCGATTCACTCATGGTGTGCAGTTGCCTTTCCGTAGGCTTTGCTGCCGATCCCATCGAGTGGGCAGCAGGTGAGGCGGACAGGAGCGTCCCGCTTCGGGCTACGCTCAAAGCGGATCCTCGTTCCGGAAGAATACGGAACAGCGTTCCGCTTGGTCAACTGTCGCCGGAAAACCGGAAGGAGAGCGTGGTGTCCGCTACAAGTCGGCCCGGGGAGGTGCCGGCCCGAAGCAAGCGGGCCGACGCGCTGCGCAACCAGCAGGCGCTGCTTGCCGCCGCCGCCGCGGTCTTCGCCACCTCGGGCGTCGACGCGCCGATCCGTGAGATCGCGGCCAGAGCCGGTGTCGGCTTGGGGACGATCTACCGCAACTTCCCGACCCGGGCAGATCTTGTCGTCGCCGTCTACCGTCACCAGGTCGAGGCCTGCGCCGAGGCCGGCCCGACCCTGCTGGCCGACGCCGACTCTCCCCTCGCGGCACTCCGCCAGTGGGTCGACCTCTTCGTTGATTTCCTGGTCACCAAGCACGGACTCGCCAACGCGCTGCAATCGGACAGCAGCGGCTTCGACGCGCTGCACGCCTACTTCCTCGACCGCTTGGTGCCCGTCTGCGCGCAGTTGCTGGACGCCGCGGTCGACGCGGGCGAGATCAGGCCCGGTACGCACGCCTACGAACTCATGCGCGGCATCGGCAACCTCTGCATCGGACGCGACGGCGACCCGCGCTATGACCCCCGCCGACTGATCGAGTTGCTGCTCCGGGGACTGCAACAACCGCAGTCATCCTGATGCGGACGACACTCGACGACTTCTGGCCCTGCCACTTCACCATCCAGCAAGGCCGACCCGCCCCCAGCTCCCCATTTGTCGTGATCGCCGAGGGCGGGTCGCGCCCGCTCCGTCAGCCGCGCGCGGCCACGTACAGGCTCTGCGTGCCGCGGCCGAGCGGACCCTTCTCGTCGTGCAGGGCGGACTCGGCGAGGCCGATGCCCGCGCCGTCCACCATGGTCCGGGCGTCCAGGCAGACCCACTCGCCCACGGGGTGGCGGTGGAGGTTGACGGTGAGGTCGGTGTTGATGAATACATAGCGGTGGAAGTCCAGCTCGGCGCTGACGCCGTTGCCCGAGTCGGCAGCAGTCAGTACACGGCTGAGCGGGGTGATCTCCTCGCCCGCCACCAGGGGGACGCGCATCCGCATCCACGCCGTGGCGGGGCCGGGTTCGAGGAACGAACCGGCGGCGAAGCGGATTTCCATGGCGGTGTGGTAGCCCTGGTCCCACGGGATCGGGAAGAACGCCTTCGAGGGTACGGCCTCGGGGCCGGGCACCTGCCGGCCCGGCGACACCTCCGGTACCGAGTCCGGCGCCGTCTTCATCAGCAACGCCGTCGCCCGCATCACTTCCTCACCGCCGTCGGGTGTCAGACCGAGCTCCCAGAGCTCGACGCTGCGCCCGGCGCGCAGCAGGCGCGTGGCCACGGTCAGCGGCCGTATCGGGACCGGGCGCATGATCTCGTACGTGATCCGGGCGACGCGCATGTCCGGCCGTCCGCCCGGCCGTTGCTCGGCGGCCAGCCCGAGCAGACCTGCCGGCGGTCCGGCGTGCTGGGAGTCGGCGTCCCAGGGCCCGCGAGTGTAGGCGGTGGGGAGGAACCGGTCGTCGGCCTCCCGCTCGTAGAAGGCCTCGGCTTCCGACACTGGCATGACGGTTCCTCCCGGTCGCGCGGACTGTCCCTCGGACATAGTACTAAGCGCTTGCTCATTTGCCTTGGGGTCACGCTGCCCGATCGCCACGCCAGACGGAAAGGACGACGCCGGCCGGCTCGGCAGCCGGCCGAAGGAGTCGAGCAAACCGGCGTGCGGAGAACGGACGAGAGCTGCGCTCGGGCTGTCCGGCAGGACAGCACCGAAGCGGTTCAGTGCCTGTGCGGGGCGTACGGACCTGGGATTTCCCCCGACCCTCGCGGGATCAGTCTGGTGGGCATGACGACGGTGCGGGGCGGGGAGGTGTCCCCGTGGATGCGGGCGAACAGTAGGTGCGCGGCGCTCGTCGCGAGCGCGACCGGGTCCTGGGCGATCACGGTGACCGGGGGAGTCATCTGCGCGGCCAGGGTGAAGTCGTCGAAGCTCACGAACGCGATACCGGAGGGCAGGACGGCCAGTACCCCGAACGCGACGATGTCATTGCTGGCCAGAACCGCCGTGGGTGGCTCGGGCGAGGAGAGGATCTCGGTGACGGCCTTGGCGGCGTCCGGGCCCGACCTCAGTCCATGTCGGATGAGCGCCGGATCGGCTTCGATGCCCGAGGCTTTCAGTGCTGCCAGGTACCCGCGATAGCGTTCGCCGACGGCCCAGATCTCCTGCTTGTCGCCGAGGTAGCCGATGCGGCGGTGGCCGTGCGCAATCAGGTGCTGGACGGCCTCCTTGACGGCCCCGAAGTTGTCCACCACCACGGTGTCGACCTTCAGACCGGCCGCCGCCCTGTCCACGCACACGATTTTGGTCCCCTGCGCCTGTGCCGCGCGCAGGAAGCGGTGGCTGCCCGCGACGGGGGTCAGGATCAGCCCATCGACGCGGCGGGCGGTGAAGGCCGCGATGACTTCCCGTTCCCGGCGAAGGTCGTCCCGGCTGGAGCCGATCAGCACCATGCTGCCGCGCTGGCGGGCGACGTCCTCCGCCGCTGATGCGACCGCGGCCATGAAGGGGTCGGCGACGTTGTCGACCACCAGTCCGATGGTCTGACTCAACTGGTCCGCGCGGCGCAGTTGGCGAGCCACATCGTCGCGCTGATAGCCCAGCTTCCGGACCGCGGCCTCCACGCGTGCAGCGGTCTGGGGGGCGACGGCCGAATCACCGTTGACGACCCGGGACACCGTCATCGCGCTGACGCCCGCTTCTGCGGCTACGTCTTTCATCGTGGGCCGCGTGGCCACGCTGCGTCCTCCAGGTGGGTCACTTTCGAGCATCGATTAGTTAACGTTACCATCCGGTTGCCAAGGCCGAGCCACCACCGGATCACCCCTCGACGGTTACTTGGTGGCGCGCCGATTCACCTGTTCCGTATCAGCGCCCGGGACGCGCGGCTCACCGCTCCCGCTCCCGTTCCGGGGCGGACCTGGCTGGACCGGGCCGCTGTGGGCGAAGCTCTGCGAGCCTGCAAGAGCGGTGACATCGACACAAAGGGCACCGCTCAACTCGGCGATGAACGCGCCTTACGACTCGTCACTCCGCTGACCGCGGACGAGATCCCGTGTGCGCCGACCCTTGACACCCATCTGGAGCCGCCCCAGAATCAGCGCCACTGTTAACGATACCAACCCGAAGGCGCAGCATGGCCTCTGCAAGGGAACCACTTCTCGCGGCACACGGCGTGGTCAAACGATTCGGCCACGTCCAGGCCCTCCAGGGTGCCGATTTCACGGCGTATCCCGGTGAGGTCGTCGCTCTGATCGGTGACAACGGTGCCGGTAAATCGACTCTGGTGAACGTGCTGTCGGGCGTGATCACCCCGGACGGCGGCGAGGTCCGTCTGGAGGGGGTGCCGGTGCGGTTCGGTGGGCCGGTGGACGCGCGGCGTCATGGCGTGGAGACCGTGTACCAGGACCTGTCGCTGGCGCCCGATCTGGATGCGGCGGCCAATCTGTATCTCGGCCGAGAGCTTTTGCGCGGTGGCCTGCTGGGCCACCTGGGCGTGCTCGACCGACCCGCGATGCGGCGGGAGGCGGTCAAGGCGTTCGCCGAACTCGGCGTCGAACTGAAGGACGTGACAGCGCCTGTGACAACGTTGTCGGGCGGTCAGCGTCAGTCCGTCGCCGTGGCTCGTGCGGTTGCGTTCGCCAACAAGGTCATCTTCATGGACGAGCCGACCGCCGCTCTGGGGGTCGTCCAGCGTGCCCGCGTGCTGGACACCGTTCGGCGGGTCGCCGACCGGGGCATCTGCGTCGTGCTGATCAGCCACAACATGCCCGAAGTGCTGTCGGTGGCGGACCGGGTGGAGGTACTGCGGCTGGGCCGGCGGGTCGCCTCGTACACAGCGGCCGACACCACCATCGAGGAACTCGTCGGGGCCATGACCGGATCGCTCGACGGAGCCGCGCAGAAGAACGCGGCCCTCGGCTCGGCCGGTGCAACGGAAGCGGAGGAAGGGCGATGACTGCCGACAGCCAGGAAATCGAGCAGGTTGCACAGCCGCACGATCCGCCCCGGTCCGGCAACGGACGGATCGTTGTTCCCACATGGCTGCGGCGGGCGGCATCTGTCAGTGAACTGTGGACTTTCGTGATCCTCGTGGCGCTGGTCGCGTTCTTCACCATCGCCGCGCCGGGCAGGTTCTTCACCGCGTACGACCTCACGCAGATCGCCGTCAACGCGGCCATCTACCTGGTGCTGGGTGTCGGAATGACGTACGTGGTCATCACCGCGGGCATAGATCTGTCGATCGGCTCGGTCCTTGTTCTGGCGGCGGTGGCCGCGGGCGAGTACAACATCCACCACGGCGGGGCCACCGCCGGCTGGGGCGCGGTCGCAGTCTGTGTCCTCATCGCACTGGCCGTCGGCACCGCGTGGGGCGCGCTGCAGGGATTGGTGGTGGCGACCGAGAAGGTGCCCCCGCTGATCGTGACGCTCGGCGGGCTGGGTGCGGCGCTCGGTCTGGCCGAACTCGCCACCGGTGGCCAGGATCCGGCCGGTGCGGCATCCGCCAACCTGCAGAACAGTCTCGGCTTCGGCAAGGTGCTCGGCATCCCGTGGTTGGTGATCCTCGCCGCCGTGGTCACCGCCGTGTTCGGCGCGGTGCTGGGCGGTACGAAGTTCGGCAACTACACGCTGGCGATCGGCTCCAACCCGGCTGCCGTACGCCGCGCGGGCATACCGGTGGGCCGTCACCTGATCAAGGTGTACGGGCTGATGGGTCTGCTGGCCGGACTGGGCGCGGTGATGTGGCTGGCCTCATACGGCACGACGTCCATCGCCGGACACTCCACCGACAACCTGAAGGTGATCACCGCAGTGGTCCTCGGCGGGACCAGCCTTTTCGGCGGGCGTGGATCGGTGCTGGGCACGGTGATCGGCGTGTTCATTCCCGCGGTGCTCACCACCGGACTGATCGTCATCGGCGTTCAGCAGTACTGGCAGGACGTGGCGGTGGGGGTCGTGCTGGTCGCAGCCGTCTACATCGACCAGATGCGCAGGAAGACCCGAGAGCGCACCTAGTGCCCCGGCAGGCAACGTTCGCCCCGTCGTGACGCCCGGCACTCCCCCAAGCTCTTCGAGCAGGGGGGACCCCCACTCGCCGCACCGGCCGAAAGCCCAAGTACGTCCAGTACGAGGACTTCCGGCCGGCACGCCGAGAGCACGCACCGGACGTCACTCCTTGACGGGCGAACGTTGCCTGCCGGGGCACTAGTCACCCCACGCCGCCTCAACACCCCACATCCGCAGGCGGCATGGAGACCCCAGATCCCCGCGGCCTCACCCCCGCAGTCAGGGCGGGACAAGCACCCACGGCGCCGAGCGCGCAGCTAAGGAGAACACCGTGATGTCGAGCATTCGCAGCAAGCACACCCTACTGGTCGCCGCAGGCGCTGCGCTGGTCCTGGCCACCACCGCCGCATGCAGTTCGTCGAGCAGCGGCACGGGTTCGGGGTCGGCGGGAGGCGCTGCCCACAAGAAGGTCAGGCTGATCACGGGTGTGAAGAGCGATCCCTTCTACATCACCATGACCTGTGCCGCTCAGAACGAGGCCAAGGCCAAGGGCATGGACTTCAGTGCCGACGGTTCCGCGCAGTGGGACGTGTCGGTCCAGCGCCCCCTCCTCGACTCGGTCGCGGCCGCCCGGCCCGACGGGCTGATGATCTCGCCGGTCGACACCAGCGCACTCACCCCCTCGCTCAAGCAGATCCAGTCGTCCGGAACCAAGCTCGCGCTCGTGGACACCACGGTCAGCGACACCTCGGTCGGCATCACCCGTATCTCGTCCGACAACGAGAAGGGCGGCCGGGTCGCCGCCGACGCGCTCGCCAAGCTGATGAACGAGAAGGGCTCGGTCATCGTGATCAGCGTGAAGCCCGGCGTCTCCACCACCGACGCCCGGATCAAGGGCTTCACCGAGGAAATGGCCAAGTACCCCGACATCAAGGTGCTGCCCACCCTCTACGACAACGACCTGCCGGCCACCGCGGCCTCCCAGATCCAGTCGACGCTGGCGGCCCACCCCGACCTGGGCGGCGTCTTCGCCGGCAACACCAACACCGGCCAGGGCATCGCGACCGGCCTCAAGCACGCCGGGAAGCAGGGCACCGTCAAGGTCGCCGCCTTCGACGCAGAACCCGACGAGACAGCTGCGCTCAAGGCGGGTTCCCTCCAGGTCCTGGTCGCCCAGGATCCGGCAGCGATCGGGAAGCAGGCGGTCGACCAACTCGCCGCCGCCTTCGAGGGCAAGCCCGTCGACAAGGCGGTCGGCACCAACATGGTCGCCATAACGAAGGCCAACATGAACGACCCCGCGGTCAGCAAGTACTTCTACAAATCAGGCTGCTGACCCACCCGCAACCGCCGGGTGGACCCGTCCTCCTGCTCATCGGGTGCGGCCCCACCCGGCGGTCCTGCGCGGACCTGGTCGGGCCACAGGGGGTGACCAGTTCCCTGTCTGGTGGTGAGTCGTTGTGGTACGGGCGTCCTCGTCGACGGCTGCCTGATCGAGCCAGCCCAGGACGGTGCTGGCGCCCGCTGTGCCCTCCCGGCAGGGCACCTGGTGCCCGAGGGGCAGCGAGGGGTCAGCGACGCCGGTGGGCGTTGAGGCGGGCGGCCTGGCGCGTCAGGTAATCGCGCTCGGCGAGGTTGGGTGCCTTGTGGGCCGCCTCGGCGTACAGCCGCGCCGCCGTCGCCAGGTCGCCGTCGCGCTCGTGGAGGTACGCCGCCACCGCGGCATGGCGGGGCAGTGAGTCGTTCAGCGCCGCGAGCGCCGCCAGCCCGGCGCGAGGTCCGTCGGCCTCGCCGACGGCCACCGCGCGGTTGAGCCGGACGACCGGGCTGTCGGTCAGGCGCAGAAGCTCGTCGTACCACTCGACGATCTGCACCCAGTCCGTCTCCTCGGCGGTGGCCGCGTCGGCGTGGAGTGCCGCGACGGCGGCCTGGGCCTGGAACTCGCCAAGCCGGTCGCGGGCGAGGGCCGCCTGCAGGATCTCGACGCCCTCGGCGATCGACTCGGTGTCCCACCGGCCGCGGTCCTGCTCGGCCAGCGGCACCAGGCTGCCGTCGGGCGCGATCCGGGTGGCGCGCCGGGCGTGGTGGAGCAGCATGAGGGCGAGCAGCCCCGCCACCTCGGGGTGGTCGATCGCGGCCGCGAGCTGCCGGGTGAGCCGGATGGCCTCGGCGGCGAGATCGACGTCGCCGGAGTAGCCCTCGTTGAAGACCAGGTAGAGGACGCGCAGCACGGTGGCGACGTCGCCGGGCTGGTCGAACCGCACGTCGGAGACGGTGCGCTTGGCACGGCTGATGCGCTGCGCCATCGTCGCCTCGGGCACCAGGTAGGCCTGGGCGATCTGACGGGTGGTGAGCCCGCCGACCGCGCGCAGCGTGAGCGCGACCGCGGACGACGGTGTGAGCGACGGGTGGGCGCACAGGAAGTACAGCTGGAGCGTGTCGTCCGCCGTCGGCGCGGGCCCGGGCGCCGGCTCGCCGTCGACCAGGTCCTCGCGCCGGCGGCGGGCTGCGTCCGCCCGGGTCGCGTCGAGGAACCGGCGCCAGGCCACGGTGACCAGCCAGCCCTTCGGGTCCCGCGGCTGGTCGGCCGGCCAGACGCGGACCGCCTCGACCAGCGCGTCCTGCACGGCGTCCTCGGCCGCCGCGAAGTCGGCTCCGCGGCGGACGAGGATCCCGAGCACGCTCGGCGTGAGGCTCCGGAGCAGGGCCTCGTTCATCGATGGGGGCACTCCGTGATGGTGGGCGGCGCGGCCAGGAACGGGCGCACCTCGAGCCACTCGTGGATCGGCTTCCCGCCCGCCCCGGGGGCCGCCGACAGTTCCCCGGCCAGCTCGATGGCGCGCTCGTAGCTGTCGACATCGATCACCATCCAGCCGGCGATGAGGTCCTTGGTCTCGGCGAATGGGCCGTCGGTGACCGGCGGGCGGCCCTCACCGTCGTACCGCACGAACGTCCCCTCGGGCGCGAGCGCCTGACCGTCGACGAACTCGCCGGTCCCCTCGAGCCGGGCCGCGAAGTCCTGCATGTACTTCACGTGCGCCGAGATCTCCTCCGGCGTCCACTGGTCCATGGGCACGTCGTTGACCGGAGCCGGAGCGCCGCGGTAGTGCTTGAGCAGCAAGTACTTGGCCATCGTGTGTCTCCTCGGTGCTGGTGCGACCATTGTGGTCGCGTTCACCACGGGGACGGAGCCAGGCACCGGTTCTCGACATCGCCGCCCGAATTACTTTTGCGGTGGACCCAGCCCCGTTGAACCGGCCGTCCCCCGTGGCCCTTCCCCCGTAGGACTCACCCGCCCCACAGCGTGACATACACCGGCGGCCGGAACTGGGAGGGTGGGACGCCCGTGCCGGGTGCGCGCATGATGCGGGTCGCTGCGGGGGTGTGCAGGAAGTGCAGGAACGCGTCGGTGGCCGGGGAGCGGTGCTCGGGCTGCAGGACGGTGGCGTGCCATGTGGCGTCCGACGGCGTCGCCGGGGTCTCCAGCACGCGCAGCTCGTCACGCCGGATGCGGGGTGACACCAGATGGGCCGGCGCCGGCGCCACCCCCGCGCCCTCGGCGGCGGCCGCCCAGGTCGCGGCCTGGTTGGGGAACACCCACACGTGCCCCTCGGCCACACCGAGCCGGCGCAGCAGCCGCCCGGAGTCCGCGTCCGGATCGGTCCCGGAGGAATCGACCAGCCACGACCACTGCGACGGCGGACCGGGCGGCCGCGGCGACCTGGCGCCGGTCACCACGACCAGCTGGGTGCGGAACAGCGGCTCGCTGACCAGTTCGCCCCGGCGGAGCGCGCCGAGGTACGGCCCGAGCGCGACGTCGGCCAGCCGGTTTTCCAGCAGCACGCGTATCTCGTTGCCGACGGCCACCCCGAACGAGGTTTCGGTCCTGCGTCCCGAGCGTTCGGCGAAGGCCTCCACCAGCGACGGGAGCACGAACTCGGCCAGCGTGCTCGTGGCGACGACCCGCAGCTCGTCGGGCGCACCCCGCGCCGCCCGCACCGCCGCCTCGGCGTCCGCGCTCAGCGCGACCATCCGCGACGCGACCGGCAGCAGCCGCGCCCCCGCGGGCGTCAGACGCATCGCTCCGCCGCCGACGCGCCGGATCAGGGGATCGCCGAAGTGGGTGCGCAGCGCGGTGAGCGTCTGCGACACCGCGGACTCGCTCACGTTCAGGGTCCGTGCCGCGGCGGCCACCGAACCGAGCCGGGCGACCAGCACGAAGGTACTGAGCTGTGTGACGGTCACTAGCTGATTTTCGCGCGTTTGAGAGGATAAGTGAACGCTTATCGACCCATTGCATGGGGGATGCGGAAAAGCGCAGCATCACTGCACAACGGGCACAACGTTCCGGGAGGGCCCGATGCAGGTTCCCGCTGCATTCCAGTACGAGACGGCCACCAGCCTCGAGCATGCGATCGAGCTGCTCACACGGTACGGCCCGGAGGCCAGGGTGGTGGCGGGCGGACACAGCCTGCTGCCGATGATGAAGCTGCGGCTGGCCCAGCCCGAAGCCCTGATCGACATCAACGGCCTCGGCGAGCTGGCGTTGATCCGGGTGGACGGTCACGATCTGTCCGTCGGAGCGATGGTCCGCCACGCGCAGCTGCTCGACTCGCCGGTCGTCGGCGAGCACTTCCCCATCCTGCGCGACGCGGAACGGGTCATCGCCGATCCGCTCGTACGCAACCGCGGCACCGTGGGCGGCTCGCTGTGCCAGGCCGACCCGTCCGAGGATTTGTCCGCGGCGTTCTCGGCACTGCGGGCGACCCTTGTCGCCCAGGGCCCCCGCGGCAGGCGCACCATCGGGATCAGGAAGTTCTTCCTCGGCCCGTACGAGACCGCGCTGGACGAAGCGGAGCTTGTGGTGGAGATCCGCGTGCCCATCCGCTCGCACGCCAGCGCCTACCGCAAGGTCGAGCGCCGGGTCGGTGACTGGGCGGTCGTCGCCGCGGGAGCGGTGCTGGAGATCTCCGACGGGGCCATCACCGAGGCCGGGATCGGGCTGACCGCGGTGGGTGCCCCACGGTTCGTGGCCGAGGAGGCCGAGGACTTCCTGCGCGGTGGACGGCCGGACGACGAGGCCTTCGCCGAGGCGGGCCGGATCGCCGCGCAGGAGTGCAGGCCGACAGCCGACCAGCGCGGCCCGGCCGACTACAAGCGGCATCTGGCCGGAGAGCTCACCATCCGGGCGCTGCGCGCCGCCGCCGCACGCGCCCAGGGGCAGGAGGCCTGACATGCGGATCACCGTGACCGTGAACGGCGAGCAGTACACGAGGGACGTGGAGCCCAGGCTGCTGCTCGTGCACTTTCTGCGCGACGAACTCGGGCTCACCGGCACCCACTGGGGCTGCGACACCTCCAACTGCGGGGTGTGCGCCGTCTGGTTGGACGGGACGCCGGTGAAGTCCTGCACGGTGCTCGCGGTGATGGCCGACGGCCATGAGGTGCGCACCGTCGAGGGCCTGGCGCACGGGGCCGAACTCGACCCGGTGCAGCAGGGATTCGTCGCCTGCCACGGGCTGCAGTGCGGCTTCTGCACGCCGGGGATGATGATGACCGCCCGCTGGCTGCTCGACCACAACGCGGACCCGTCCGAGGAGGACATCCGCAAGGCCATCTCCGGACAACTGTGCCGGTGCACCGGTTACGAGAACATCGTGCGCTCCATCCGCTGGGCCGCCGAGCACGGCGGCGGGGCGCGGACCGCCGACACGGGCACCGAGCCGGCGCCCGGCCGCGAGGAGGTGCGGGCATGACGACCACCGAGGAACGGCCCGTCGGCTTCGGACGGATGACCCGCAAGGAGGACGCGCGGTTCGTCCGCGGGCACGGGACCTACGTCGACGACGTGCGGCTGCCCGGAATGCTGCACGGGGCCGTGCTGCGCAGCCCGCTGGCGCACGCCCGGATCGTGTCGATCGACACCAGCGCCGCGGAGGCGCACCCGAAGGTCAAGGCCGTGATCACCGGGCAGACCCTGGCCGGGCTCGGGCTGGCCTGGATGCCCACACTCTCGTACGACTCCCAGGCGGTGCTGGCCACCGACAAGGTGCGCTTCCAGGGCCAGGAGGTCGCCTTCGTCGTCGCCGAGGACCGCTACGCGGCCCGGGACGCCCTCGAACTGATCGACGTGGAATACGAACCGCTGCCGCCGGTCGCCGACGCCCGCCGGGCGCTCGACCCGGACGCGCCGGTCATCCGCGACGACAAGGACCAGCAGACCGACAACCACATCTTCGACTGGTCGACCGGTGACAAGGATCGCACCGACGAGGTCTTCGCGGCCGCCGACGTCGTGGTGGAGCAGGACATGCTGTACCCGCGGGTGCACCCGGCGCCGCTGGAGACCTGCGGCACCGTGGCGGACATGGACGCCATCACCGGGAAGCTGACGGTGTGGTCCACCACCCAGGCCCCGCACGCACACCGCACGCTCTACGCGATGGTGGCCGGCATCCCGGAACACAAGATCCGGATCATCGCCCCGGACATCGGTGGCGGCTTCGGCAACAAGGTCGGCATCTACCCCGGTTACGTGTGCGCGGTCGTCGGTTCGATCGTCACCGGCAAGCCGGTCAAGTGGATGGAGGACCGCTCGGAGAACCTGATGAGCACCTCCTTCGCCCGCGACTACCACATGCACGGGGAGATCGCGGCGACGAGGGACGGGAAGATCCAGGCCCTGCGGGTCCATGTGATCGCCGACCACGGCGCCTTCAACGCGACCGCGCAGCCGTCCCACTTCCCAGCCGGCTTCTTCGGCGTCTTCACCGGCTCGTACGACCTGGCCGCCGCGCACTGCACCGTGACGGGCGTCTACACCAACAAGGCGCCCGGCGGGGTCGCCTACGCCTGCTCGTTCCGCGTCACCGAGGCCGTGTACCTGGTCGAGCGGATGGTCGACCTGCTCGCGGCCGAGCTCGGCGAGGACCCCGCCGAGCTGCGGCTGCGCAACCTGCTGCGACCGGCGCAGTTCCCGTACCGGACGCAGACCGGGTGGGAGTACGACTCCGGCGACTACCCGCGGGCCCTGCGGCTGGCGATGGACATGGCGCACTACGAGGACCTGCGCGGGGAGCAGGCCGAGAGGCGCGAGCGCGGCGAACTGATGGGCATCGGGGTCGCCTTCTTCACCGAGGCCGTCGGCGCCGGCCCGCGCAAGCACATGGACATCCTCGGGCTGGGCATGGCCGACGGCGCCGAACTGCGTGTTCACCCGACCGGCAAGGCGGTGCTGCGCATCTCCGTGCAGAGCCAGGGACAGGGCCACGAGACGACCTTCGCGCAGATCGTCGCCGAGGAACTGGGCATCCCGCCCGACGACGTCGAGGTGGTGCACGGCGACACCGACCAGACCCCGTTCGGACTCGGTACCTACGGCTCCCGTTCGACACCGGTGTCCGGAGCGGCGGCCGCGATGGTCGCCCGCAAGGTACGCGAGCGCGCGCGGCTCGTGGCCTCGGCGATGCTCGAAGCGAACCCCGACGACCTGGAATGGGAGAAGGGCCGCTGGTTCGTCACGGGGGACCCCGACCAGGGCAGGACCATCGCCGAGATCGCCCTTGCGGCGCACTCCAACCTGGAGCTGCCCGAGGGAGTCGAGGGCCACTTGGACGCGACCTGTGTCTACAACCCGCCGAACCTCACCTTCCCCTTCGGGGCGTACATCTGCGTCGTCGACGTGGACGCCGACACCGGCCAGGTGAAGGTGCGCCGCTTCATCGCGGTGGACGACTGCGGCAACCGGATCAACCCCACGATCGTCGAGGGTCAGGTGCACGGCGGGCTCGCCGACGGTCTCGGCATGGCGCTCATGCAGGTGATCGCCTTCGACGAGGACGGCAACTGCCTCGGTGGGTCGTTCATGGACTATCTCCTGCCCACCTCGGTCGAGTGTCCTTCCTGGGAGCTCGGCGAGACCGTCACGCCCTCCCCGCACCACCCCATCGGAGCCAAGGGCGTCGGTGAGTCCGCCACGGTGGGCTCGCCCGCCGCGGTGGTCAACGCCGTGGTCGACGCGCTGAAACCGCTCGGCGTACGCCATGCCGACATGCCGCTGACGCCCGCCGCGGTGTGGCGGGCCGCCCAGGGCCGGCCGCTGCGCACCGACCTGGCGATCACCTGAGGCGCCCGCGATGACGAACACCGAACTGCTGACCCGCGCGGACGTGCTCCGGCACGGCCGGACCCCGTTCGTCCTGGCCACCGTCGTCCACGCGGAACGGCCCACGAGCGCCAAGCCGGGGGACAGCGCGCTGGTGCTGCCCGACGGCAGCGTGGAGGGCTTCGTCGGAGGCACATGCGCCGAGACGACCGTGCAACTGCAGGGTCTGCGCGTGCTGGAGACCGGCGAGTCGCTGCTGCTGAGGATCACGCCCGCCGCTGACACCGGGACCGAAGGCGCACAGGAGCCGGGCGAAGGCCTGGTCACGGTGGCCAATCCCTGCCTGTCGGGCGGGACGCTCGACATCTTTCTGGAGGCCAACCTCCCCGCGGCGCTGGTGTACGTCTACGGACACGCCCCCATCGCCCGTGCACTGCTCGACGTCGGTCGCGTACTCGGCCTCGACGCCCGGCCGGCCTCGCCCGGGGAGCCGCTGCCATCCGATCTGGACGTCGTCGTCATCGCCACGCACGGCCGCGACGAGGAGACGGTGCTGATCGAGGCCGCACGCGCCGGAGTCCCGTACATCGGGCTGGTGGCCAGTCCGAAGCGCGGCGCGGCGGTGCTCGCCGGGCTGGGTCTCACCGGGGAACAACGCGCGCGCGTCCATACCCCGGCCGGCCTGGACATCGGCGCGCGGACCCCGGCGGAGATCGCGCTGTCGGTGTACGCCGAGATCATCGCACTGCGGCCGAAGGCGGTCCGAGCCAAGCGCCCCGGAGCCGACTCCGCCGCGCCGTGGGCCGTGGCCGAGGACGTGGATCCGGTGTGCGGCATGACCGTGGCGATCACGCCCGCCACCCTCTCACTGGAGCGGGCCGACGGCAGGGTGTACTTCTGCGGGCCGGGGTGCCAGCACGCCTTCGCCGACGACCCCTCCCGGTACGCGCATGTCTGACCCCGACTCCCTCGTACCCGATGTCCCCGCCCTGCGCTCGCGTCTGGACGCCGTCGGCTACCTGGCCGACGACGCCCTGGCCACGGCGCTGCTGCTGGCCGTGCGCATGCGGCAGCCGATCCTGCTGGAGGGCGAGCCCGGCGTCGGCAAGACCGAGGCGGCCCGCGCGCTCGCCACCGTGCTCGACACCCCGCTGATCCGGCTGCAGTGCTACGAGGGACTGTCCTCGGCCGAGGCCCTGTACGAGTGGAACTATCCACGGCAACTGCTGGCCATCCGGCTGGCCGAATCCCGCGGGGAACCCCTGCGGGACGCCGACCTGTTCGCCGAGGACTACCTGCTGCCACGGCCGCTGCTCGCCGCGATCTGCCACCCGGGACCGCGGCCCGCCGTACTGCTCATCGACGAGGTCGACCGCGCCGACGACGAATTCGAGGCCTTCCTGCTGGAGCTGCTCGCCGATGCCGCCGTCACCATCCCCGAACTGGGCACCCGGACGGCCGCGGTGCCACCGGTGGCCGTACTGACCTCCAACCGCACCCGGGATCTGCACGACGCGCTCAAACGCCGCTGCCTCTACCACTGGATCGACTACCCGGACACCGCCCGGGTCGCCGCGATCATCCGCAGACGGGTGCCGCAGTCCGCCGAATGGCTGGCCGCGCGCGTGGCGCGCGGGGTGGCGCGCCTGCGTGCCCGGCAGGAGCTCACCAAGCCGCCCGGCATCGCCGAGGCGATCGACTGGGCGGGCGCGCTGCAGGCGCTGGGGCTCTCCGTTCTCGACACCGACGCCGCCGACCGCACCCTGGGGGCGGTACTCAAGTACGCCGAGGACCTGGAAGCGGTGCGCCGGGCCGGCCTGGCGGAACTGGTCGACGCGGAGGCAGGCTCCGATGCCTGACCTGCCTGACCTGTGGCGCCTGCCTGGCCTGCCCGAACTGGCCGCCGGGTTTACCGCCGCCCTGCACGACGCGGGGATCGCGGTGGGCCCCGACCGTACCCGGAGCTTCGCCCGGGCCCTGACCCTGCTGGCACCGTCGACGAGGAGCGAGCTGCGGTACTGCGCGCTCGCCACCCTGGTGTCCGACCGCGAGCAGATCGAGCCGTTCGACGCGGTCTTCCGCGAGGTCTTCGGCGGCCTGGCCGACCGCGGAGCACAGCGCGGGCAACCCGGCGAGCCGCCCCGATCGCTCCCGGAGAGCGTTCCCGCCCGTGTCCCCGGCACCCGGAAGGCAACCGCCGACGGACGTGACCGGGACGCCGACACCAAGCCGCGCAGGGCTCCCGTACCCCTCGCCGCCAGTCCGCTCGACCGTCTCGCGGGCCGCGACTTCGCGGACCTGTCCGCCGAGGAACTGGCGCGGCTCGCCGAGGTGATGCGCACCCTTGTGCTTCGCACCCCGACCCGGCCGTCCCGCCGACGCCGCACCGCGCACCACGGTGCGCGCATCGACGTGCGGCGCACCCTCTCCGCCGGCCGGCGCACCGGCGGATACCCGCTGCGGCTACGCCGCTTCGAGCCCCGCGCCCGCCCCCGCGATCTCATCGTCCTCTGCGACATCTCCGGATCGATGGAGCCCTATGCCCGCGCGATGCTGCAACTGCTCTACTGCGCCGCCCGCGCCGCCCGCGCAGAGGTCTTCACTTTCGCCACCCGGCTCACACGTCTCACGCCCGCCCTCCGCCGGGCCGGGCCGGACGACGCCCTGGCACGGGCCGGACGGGCGGCTCCGGACTGGTCCGGCGGCACCCGGATAGCGGAGTGCCTGGCGGAGTTCAACGAGCGGTTCGGCCGACGCGGCATGGCGCACGGCGCCGTGGTCGCCATCATCTCCGACGGCTGGGACACCGGCGCGCCCGCCGATCTCGCCACCCACATGGCGCGGCTGTCCCGGGTCGCCCACCGCATCGTATGGGTCAACCCGCGCACGGCGAGCCCGCGCTACCGTCCGCTCGTGGCCGGCATGGCTGCGGCACTGCCCTACTGCGACGCCGTCGTCAGCGCCCACAACCTCGCGGCCCTGGACGACTTCACCGCCGCTCTGTCCGCCCCGCGCCGCCGCTGACCCTGCCGCCGCCGCTGATCCTGCCACCCTCCCGCGAGGGCACCAATCCAAAAGGGCGCTGCCGACGTACTGGAAGTAGGACCGCAACCTTGGGGGTGCGCCCCTGGTCGGCCCGGCTTCCGTGCAGCGGGGATCTCGGATGCGAGACGTGCTCCTCGCCTGCACGGGCCGACGCCTGCAACCCTGCCGCTGCACCCTCGCGGCTGCGGCCGTCCATCTCGTGCCGCTGAGAGTTGCGCGAGACGATGGAAGGAAGAGTGCATCCATCATGCGAGCACAATGCGTGAGGCGTCTCGTTGCCGCGTCCGCGGCCGGCATGCTGATGGCCGGCGGCGCTGCGATCGGCGCAGCAGGCACGGCCGCAGCAGCAGCCCCTGCCGTGCACACCCGTGTGACCACCGACCAGTGCTTCGACCACGACTTCGGGCGCTGCTTCGACCACGGATTCCGCTTCGACCACGGCTTCGACCACGGATTCCGCTTCGACCACCGCGGCTTCTGCTTCAACCACCCCGGCTTCTGTTTCGACAACCGCTTCGACCACGGCTTCGACCACGGCTTCGACCACCGGTTCGACCAAGGAGGCTTCGTGATCATCATCCTCTAGTAGTGGTCGCCGCAGGCGCACAAGGGGGCGCGTCCGTCATGGGCGCGCCCCATTGTCGTTGGTCACGACAAGGATGCAGGGTCGGGCGTGAGATTCAGGCTTCGCCGCGCAGTACGGGGCGCAGGGTGTCGATCACGGTCGGGTCGTCGATGGTGGAGGGGAGTTCGGGCTCACCGCCGTCGGCGATGTCCCGCATGGTACGACGGAGGATCTTGCCCGACCGGGTCTTGGGCAGCGCGGTGACGACGTCGATGCGGCGCAGCGCCGCCACCGGGCCGATGGTCTCCCGCACCGCGGCCACGAGCTCGGCCGACACGTCCTCGGGACTGCGCGCGGTGCCGGCCTTGAGCACGACGAAGCCGCGCGGTACCTGGCCCTTGAGCGGGTCGGCGACCCCCACGACGGCGCATTCCGCGACATCCGGATGGCCGGTGAGGACCTCCTCCATCGCGCCGGTGGACAGGCGGTGACCCGCGACATTGATCACGTCGTCGGTGCGGCCCATGATGAACACATAGCCGTCCGTGTCCCTGTGCCCTCCGTCTCCCGACAGGTAGTGACCGTCGTACGCGGAGAGGTAGGAGCGGACGTAGCGCTCGTCGTCCCCCCACAAGGTGGGCAGGGTGCCCGGGGGCAGTGGGAGCCGGATCGCCACGGCTCCGTCGGTGCCCGTGGGCGCCTCACGGCCCGCCGCGTCGAGAACACGGACGTCGTAGCCGGGCATCGGCACGGTGGGCGAACCGGGCTTGATCGGCTGCGGGTCCAGGCCCACGGGGTTGGCGACGATCGGCCAACCCGTCTCCGTCTGCCACCAGTTGTCGATCACGGGGACGCCGAGCAGGTCGCCCGCCCACTGCTGCGTTCCCGGGTCCAGACGCTCCCCGGCCAGGAACAGGTGGCGCAGCGAGCTGGTGTCGTGCGGACGCAGCAGAGTCCCCTGCGGGTCTTCCCGCTTGACGGCACGGATTGCGGTCGGCGCCGTGAACATGGTGTTCACCCGGTGCTGGGCCACGACGCGCCACAGCGCTCCGGCGTCCGGGGTCCCGACCGGTTTTCCCTCGTAGAGCACCGTGGTGCAGCCGGTCAGCAGCGGGGCGTAGACGATGTAGGAGTGGCCGACCACCCAGCCGACGTCGGAGGCCGCCCAGTACACGTCGCCGGGTCCGGCGCCGAAGATGTTCTCCATCGACCAGCGCAACGCGACGGCGTGGCCACCGTTGTCCCTGACCACGCCCTTGGGCCGGCCGGTGGTGCCCGAGGTGTAGAGGATGTAGAGCGGATCTTGTGCGTCGACCGGGACGCACGGCACCGGGCGGGCGTTGCTCATGGCCTCGTCCCAGTCGAGGTCGCGCTCGGTCAGGTCGGCCGGCAGCTGACGGCGCTGCCGGATGACGCAGTGCTCCGGCCGGTGGTGTGCCTGGGCAAGGGCGGCATCGAGGAGCGGCTTGTAGGGAACCAGGCGGGAGGGCTCGATGCCGCAGGAGGCGGAGACGACCACCTTCGGCCGGGCGTCGTCGATGCGGACGGCGAGCTCGTGCGCGGCGAACCCGCCGAAGACGACCGAGTGCACGGCGCCGATGCGGGCGCACGCCAGCATCGCGATGACGGCCTCGGGGACCATCGGCATGTAGACCGCGACGCGGTCGCCCTTGACCACACCGAGATCGGTCAGGACGCCTGCGAAACGCGCGACCTGGTCACGCAGCTCCCGGTAGGTGTAGGAGGCCACCGTCTCGGCGACAGGACTGTCGTACACGAGTGCGACGCGGTCTCCGTTGCCGCTCTCGACATGGCGGTCCAGCGCGTTGTGGCAGGTGTTCAGCCGCCCGCCGGGGAACCAGCCGTACAGCGGCGCGCGTGAGGAGTCCAGTGCTCGGTCGGGCGGGGTCGCCCAGTCGACGTCGCGGGCGGCATCGAGCCAGAAGCCCTCCGGGTCCTCCAGGCTGCGCCGGTAGGCGGCACGGTAGGCGCCCTCTTCGCTGGTGTGTGCCATCGAGGTTTCCTCTCTTCTCGGTTACGGCCGCGCAGTGTTGCCGCCTCGGCCTCGCGTCACCTGAAAGGACGGCGGAATCGCCTCACCGGTGGTTCTCGACCGGCAGTGGCACAGGTGGATCGGTCCGGAAGGCTCGGCTGGGGCGCAGGAGGTGGAGGGCCGGTCCGGGCAGTGCAGTTGGATGTCCGGTCCCGTCGCGTCGGCGAGGCGGGAGCTGTGACGGGAGTGCCGAGCTCACATGAGATCTCGTTGGTGATGGCGTTCGGTGCGCAGAGGTTCCCGCCGGGGCCGTTGACGATCAGGATAGTACGGAAGCCGGACGCCGGGATGGAGGTGCAGGACAGCGGCGTCAGGACCGTCTGGTGCCATACCCGCCCCGACCGTTGGCCCGCCGTGCCGCAAAAGCCGTACGGCCCGGGCGATGTCTTCGAGGTCGTCCATCGGGCAGCACCGGACAGCGGCCGGCCCGAGAAAGGCGGGGTGGTCACGCGACCTGCACCGGCACCGGCCTGAGCTCACTTGAGGAGTTTCGTCACCACGCGGTCGAGCGCCTCGATGTCCTCGCGGGGCAGTGCGAGCAGGGCGTCGGGCGGGGTGGTGAGGATCTCCACGGCACGCGCCGCGGTCGCCCGCCCCTCGTCGGTGAGGTGGACCACTTTGGAGCGGCGGTCGGCCGGGTTGGTGATGCGCTCGGCCAGCCCGCGCCGTACGAGATCGTCGACGATGACGGTGGTGTACGGCGGGTCGGTGCTCATCCACTGCGCCAGTTCCCGCAGGGTGAGCGGGCCGGCGGCGAGACGGCGCAAAGCCCTGACCCGGCTGAAGCTCATGCCGAGGGTCTCCGCGACCGTCTTGCGGCGGTTGTGGCGGTCCATGAGGAGGGTGTTGAGTCCTTGCCATGCCCGGGCGGCCGTCTGTGCGGTGGTCTCCTCCACCTTGCCGTGCTCGTCGTCCCGTGGGCGTTCCATCAGACGTTCACCGTCTCCTTGCTCTCCTCGACAGCCAGTCGTCGCGAGGTGCGCCGGGCCGTTGCCCGGGCCCACCGGCCGGAGGTGAGCGTACCCGTGACCAGCACAGTGGCGCCGCAGCCGGCGATGATCCACCAGGCCGTCCGACCGGCGTCCGTGAACGCCGCCGGGTCGGCTCGGCGCGCGCCGGTGGCCATGAGGGCGCCGATGACGGCCACGCCGAGAGACTGGCCGATCTGCCGGCTGGTGGAGGCCACCGCGGCCGCGACGCCGGCCTGTGCGCGGGGCATGCCGGACACGGCGGTGTTGGTGATGGGCGCGTTGACCATGCCGAAGCCGGCACCGAAGAGCAGATAGGCCGTCACCAGCAGGGGCACCGGCAGGTGGACCGAGTAGGTGAGTGCCTGGAGCACGGCGCTCGCGCCCAGCGCCGCCCCGGCGAGCAGCAGGGGAACCCGTGGTCCCCGCGCGGCCACGATACGGCCGGACAAGGGAGCGGTGAGCAGCGCCGTCACGGCCATCGGCAGCATGAACAGCCCGGTGTGCAGGGGATCGAGGTGCCGTGCGTCCTGCAAGTACAGGGAACTGACGAAGAGGAAGCCGCCCAGCCCGGCGAACGCGGCCACCGCGATGACGGTGGCGCCCGAGAACGGCGCGGAGCGGAAGAACCTCGGGTCGATGAGCGGGTCGGTGCGCCGGGGCTCGTACCACAGCAGTCCCAGCAGCGCGCAGAGCGCCGCGGCCGCGCAGCCGGAAACGACGGGTGACGTCCAGCCGCGGTTCGGCGATTCGATGATCGCGTAGGTCAGCGTGGCGAGCAGGACGATGACCAGGGTCTGCCCGACCGGGTCCACACGGCGGGCCCGCGGTGCCCGGGATTCCGGTACGTACGACCGGGTCAGGACGAGCGCGGCCAGGCCGATGGGCACGTTGATCCAGAAGATGGCCCGCCAGCCGGCCGACTCCACGAGTGCGCCGCCGAGTATCGGTCCGGCGGCCATGCTGATGCCGACGACACCGCTCCACACCCCGATGGCGCGGGCACGTTCGCGGGAGTCGGGGAAGGTGTTGCTGATGATCGACATGGCGACGGGGTTCAGCATGGATCCCCCGACCGCCTGGAGCATGCGCGCGGCGACCAGCCATCCGAGGCCGGGCGCCAGGCTGCACAGCAGGGACGCGGCGGTGAAGACCGCCAGCCCGACTTGGAAGGTGCGGCGGCGGCCCACGCGGTCGGCGGTCGAGCCGGAGAGCATCAGCAGGCTCGCCAGCACCAGGGTGTAGGCGTCGACCGTCCACTGCAGCCCGGACACCGAGGTGTGCAGGTCGTGCTGGATGGCCGGCAGGGGATGCTGTTCGCGAGGTCCGTGTTTCCGCCCTCTGCCGCCAGCGCGTGCGCAGTGAGCAGCAGGATGGCCTGGGTCTGCTGAGACGCCGTGCTGTTGGCGTCGGTCGTCTTGGCCGTTGCGAGCAGAGAACGGGCCTTGTCGACCAGCGCGGCCTGATGCTTGCGCTGGACGTCGTTCATGTGCTGAATGACGAGCATCGCTGCCAGCACGGCGAGGACCGACAGGACGCCCACTGAGCGTAGGAACACCGGACGACAGCGCCGTGCGTGTCGGAACGCCTCGTCAAGGTCGGTAGCGTATTTGAGGGGGACCGCCGACCGCCCTTGTTGGTGCTCTGTGTCGCCCCGGTTGGCCGCGGGCAGGACCACCGCCTTCTTCCCGGCCACCGACGCCGCGTCGATCTTGGCCTTGATGTCATCGACGCGGCGCAGGGTAGCGTCGTGCCCAAGGGCGGCGCTGATGGCCACCTTTTCGCTGGCGCGCCGGGGTCTGGCCCGGGCCCAGCGTGTGGTGCGGCGGCCCAGTTCATCCAGGGCGAGTGCGATCGTGGCACCCGCGGAGTCGCCCTCCAACCAGTCTGGATATCCCTTCCCGTCACTCACGCTCCACAGCACGGTCGCATTGTCCAGAGGGCGCGCGGTCCACGCGGAGCGCAGCGCATCGAGGAAGCGTGCGTCACAGACGGTCAGCCCCATGGTCCGCGGGTCCGGGTAAAGGTCGGGAGCGCCTGAGGCCAGACGGTGGAGGCGGACAGCGCCCACCTCTCCGTGCACGCCGAAGCTGAACAGCAGGGGGAGGGCGACTTCGTCGACGGGGCCGGGCAAGGTGCCTTGCAGGGCTGCGACACGCAGCGCCAGGTCGGCACAGACGCCGGGGTCGGGTTCCGGTATGCCGTCGGCCTGCAGGGCGGCCCTGATCTTTTCCTGTGGGTTGCCGCCCGCCAGGCCACGGCCGCCCGCCAGGTCACGTCCGCCGGCCACCGGTGTGGTGTTGGTGCGGGCAATGTCATAGGCGCGGCGCAGGGAGCCGGACTCGCCCACGGCGAAGCGAGCAAGGTCCACTTGTGCGGCCAAGGCACTGCCCACCGGGCCGTCCAGCCCGTGTGATGCCCAGCTTTCGGTGAGGTCGACACAGTCCGGCAACTCCGCCACGATGCCTGACACCGTCCCGGAGCGCACCGCCGTAGTGCACCGGGCGAACCACCCGCGCTAACGGTCGAACAACCTTCGGTACCGCAGGATGCCGGGCAGTTCACCGTCACTTCCGGGCTCGCCCTCTCCTTCCGGCCCGGCGTTTGCCGAATGTCCTCCCACTTTCATGAGGTCCCCCGTCCACTGCCGAGCTCCCGCCGCACCGTCTTCCGAAATTCCTCGTCCCAGCCGGTGTTCGACGCCGAGGCCAACCGTCGCCAATGTCGCCGGGTCCCCTCGACTGCCACCTGGATCGACCGGCTGATGAACTCGGCGTCTTCCGCTACGAGTTCCTGCACCGACAAGAATTCAATCTCGGCGTCGAACTCCACACTCGGCAGCGTGGTGGTCAACCGGAGCGTGCCGTTGGCTGAAGCGGTATCCGGCTCCTGCCCACCGGTCGCCAGCGGAACCGCGAACCGTTCCCAGACGTCGCCGAGCCGCCCCCGGATCACGGCCACCTCGCCCGGAGACGGAGTGCCCGTGGAAACCTCGACGATGATCTCCTGAGGCGCCTCGGTATACGTCGACAGCGAGACGGTCACCAGGCCGTCTGCCGACCGGAACGTGTCACGCACTGTGCGCCCGCCGGCCGCTGCGCCGGCCGGCGCCAGTCTGCGGAAGGAGTGAGCCTGCACCGGCGGCCCGCTCTGCGGGGCGCCAGAACCGGCGGTCCGGGACAGTGCCGAGACGGGCCGGGGGATCGACGCCTTCAATGACTCCGCTTCCCGACGCAGGTCACCGAGGATGGCGGCGGCCCTCGTCTCGCTGACTCCGAGGCGATCGTGCAACAGAAGAACCAGGTCGTGCTCCGGACCCTCAAGGCTCTCCGGCGGTACGACGAATGTTCGTTCCGTCCCATTCCGGATCGCGGTGACCTGCAGTACCTCCCGAATACGGATGGCGCTCTGCACGGACTTGCGCCGACGGCGCGACGCGTCCGCCCAGGCGGTCAGCATGACGAGGACCGCGACCACGACAGTGGCGAAGAGCAGGGCGTTCATCTCACTCCTCGCCTTCGGCCAGGAAACGGGCGACGAGCGCGGTCACCACGGCCACTCCGAAGAACGCCAAGGACACATGGGCGATGTGTGTCTCCTGGCCGACCACCGGTTCCTCTCCCTGGTAACGCAGATGGGCGTAACTCATCGCGTACAGAGCTGTGAGGAGGAAAAGCAGGCCGAAAACAATGATCTTCAAGGTCGGGCGCCTGGTGCCGTGGCGCATCATGACGAGCAGGTGTTTCCCGAGCGTCTCCGCGCAGACGACCGTCGCCAGCAGCAGCAATTCGCCGTGCGCAAGGATCCCGTTCACCGTGGGATGGACGTCGTGGGCGCTGCCCCACACATAATCGAAGGCCAGGGGCACAAGGCCGAACGCAACTCCGAATATCAGCCAGATCGCCAGGCGGCTTCTGCGCAGCGATTTCCGCTGCCAGGGACCGATGTCCTGGGCGCCCGGCGCTTCGGCCACCGAGACCCGGCTAATGACGATCTTCGCATCGTCCTGCGCCGCACCGCCCGCCGATTCCGCCGCGGCCCCGCCCGATGAGGTCTTATGAGGCAGGGATAACTCTTCCGACACAGCGCGTCCCCCCTGTGGCCGAAACTGCACCATTCCTGCACTTCGGTCCCAGCCCACGCAACCCTGCCACTGCATGTCTTTGGACCGTGTGCTTGCAACGGCTGACACCATGAGATGGATGGGAGCCGATGGCCGTATTCGGTTCCGAAGTTGACTCCTCCCAGATCAGGTCCCTGATCGGCGCGAGGTGGCCACGTACCCGAAATCAACCCAGCAGTGACTCCAGCGACATGCCGGGAGCCAGTGTCAGCAGTCCCTTCGCTGCGAAGCCCCGCACGAGCACCTCCCAGCTGGGACGAGCGGCGATCAGCGCCCGCAGTTCCGCACCGCCCGCCTCGACGTCCCCCTTGGCCAGCAAGGCTCGCGCGCGCAGGAACCGCAGGTTCTCCTCGCCCGGCAGACCTGCCAGTCCGGCATGAACCTCGGCCAGGGCGGCGGTCGCGTCGCCGGAGTACAGCGCGTCGACGCCCCGGTTGAGGTGCTGCCAGGCGTCGTGGGCGGACAGGAGTGCGTCCAGCTCTCCGAGAGGGTCGGTGCTGTGGTCGACCCGGACGTCGACCAGGCGCCCGGCCCACGGCTGCGCTGCCTGGCCGGCGACCACCATCACGGCTGCGGACATCACCCCGCGGGCGTCACCGCCCGCGTCTTGGGCCGCGCGCAGTGCCGCGAGCATCCGGCGCGGGAACGGGCCGCGGGCGCCGGTGAACGCCTCCGCCATCGCCGGCCAGACCCGGTCGCCGGCCATCATGTTCGCCTGCACCGCGAACCCGTCGCCCGATACATGCCCGGCCGCGTCGATGCACGCCCCGCCGGTCCGCACGGCGACCGTCCCATCGGCGGCCACGACGGCGACCTGCCGCATCATCGGCTCCGGATCCGCCGCACTCGCCTGGGCCAGGGCATCCGCCGCGCCGGCCCCTGCGGCGATTGCGTCCAGGCACCGGGGGCCATAGGCCGGCTCCGTGAACGCCTGGCTGGCCACCACGCCGACACCGGGCCGCACCCAGGGAACCCGATTGCCCACCGCGACAACCGCGGACTGGACGGCGACCCCCAGCACACCCGTCTCCGGATCACGCGCCACGACCGAGTACGTCATCGAGATCTCCCCCCTCACCGGCCTTCCCGTCGACCGGGACCGATGCCATCCGCCCCGCCCAGTCCGCAATCAGCCGCACGCGACGATCCTCCTATCAGCAGAGGATCTGCAGGCTGCGCAGGTGCGGTGATGCAACAAGGACGACCGTATCTGCGGCTCCGCCATCCGCGCCGCCCTGTTCCCGGTCACCGCTCCGCGCGCACGGTCCGCGAGGCGCCGGACTTCGAGCGCGAGCCGCCGCGGGATCACCTATCACGAAGTGCCGCTGGACCCCGGCAACCCGCGGTGCGTGTCGGTGAGGCGATGGGGTGGTTTGTTCGTATGTGCGTTACGAGGGAAGGCCCGCTCGGAATGCTGTGACTGTGAAGGGTCCTGTGCGGCTGGACCTGCGGAATCACAGGCGCCGCAACAGCGGCCGACCAGTAAGGGCGTGCTCCGAGGGCAGGACTGTGCCGCTTGGGGCGGCACCGCCGACGGACAGCATGTGCAGGGCCGGTACGGCCGGCCCCTGGCCTGCCTTCGCTGTCGGAGGTTCCCTCGACGCTTTCCCCACATGCCGTGGACCGTGCCGACTTCTCGGTGCCCGGGCATCCGCTCGGGCCCAGGCGGTCTGGCCCCTGGCGGCAGGTGGCATCGGCCCTGTCCTGGTCGAGAGCACACACAGAGAGGTGGATCGAGATGACGAGCGGGTTCAACGAGGAATCCGGAAGTGGCACGACTTCCTGGGCACTGCTGTCCGCTGTCGCGGACTTCGCCGACAGCGGCAGGCGGTCCGCGGAGGACCTGCCCGACGCGCAGGCGGCATTCGTACCGCTGGACGAGGTCCGGCTGGCTGCGCTCCGGCACGCGTTGCGGACCGGGGAGACCGGCGTGCTGCCCGAGGACCTGGCTGTGCAGGTGGAACAGGTACGTGCCAGGGGATACGAGGAGGTGCGGTTCCCCGGCGCGGACGGCGACGAGCTCGACGGCGCGCTGTGGACTCACCCGGACGACGAGCCGCGTCCGGCGCTGGTGATGCCCTCACCGTGGGTCAACCCGGGCTGGACCTCGTACACCGGCATCGCCGCCCGGTTCCAGGAATGGGGCTACCACGTGCTGGCCTACACCACGCGTGGCTTCGGTGACTCCGGCGGGCTGGTGGAGGCGGCGGGGGACAAGGACATCGAGGACGCCGGCAAGGCGGTGGACCACTTGTTGGCACGCCTGGGCGAGCGGGTGACGAAGGTGGGATTCCTGGGCGAGTCCTACGGCTCCGGCATCAGCCAGCTGGCGGCCGCCGTCGATACCCGAGTGGCGGCCGTGGCGGCGCTGAGTACCTGGGGCGACATGGGCGCGGCGTTCTACGAGAACGGCACCCGGCACCTGGCGTCCGTCGGTGCGCTGAAATCCTCGCCGACCCCCGGCCGCCTGGCCCCCGAGACCGAGAAGATGTTCGACACCCTGCTGGGCGGCGGGGACGTGAGCGACCCGCTCGCCTGGGCCGCCCGGCGCTCCCCGATCAACCGCGTCGAGGACCTCAATGCCCGCGGTGTTCCGGTCCACTACGTTCACGCCTGGCACGAGACGATCTTCCCGGTCAACCAGACCCTGGAGCTGTTCCGCCGCCTGACCGGCCCGAAGCGCCTGTATCTCGGCATCGGCGACCACACCTCGCCCGAACTGCTGTGCCTGAGCGGTGTGCCGGGCGACCCGATCCTCCGGGACCTGCACCGGTGGTTCGACCGGTTCCTGAAGGACGAGAACAACGGCATCGACCACGAACCGCAGATCACCAGCGAGGTCATGCACACACGTATCCGCCACACCTACTCACGCTGGGAGGACTTCATCGGCGAGGCGCAGCGGCTGTACCTGGGCGCGCCGGAGGCGGGACCCAGGCGCGGGCCTCTGGGCACCGTGCAGCCGTCGGGCTGGAGCCTGTCCCTGCAGTCGGGCCCGAGCACGCCGGCGAGGGTGGCGGACGCGGTGATCCTCAGCGGACTGCTCGAGCGGTTCGTCCTGCCCAAGCGGTACCTCACCAACCACTTCGACCAGGGCGCGGCCCAGCAGTGCGTGGGCATCTGGAGCACCGGCCCGGCAAGCCCGGGCGGAACCCGGCTGCGCGGCACGCCCCGGCTGAGCCTGAACCTGGCCTCCACCACGGGCATGGCCACGATCGTGGCGTACCTGTGCGCCGTGGACCCGCTCGGCGGTGGATACATCATCAGCCACGCCCCGTTCACCCGACACGACGGGCAGGCAGGCACCACGGTCACCGCCGAGTTCGACCTGCAGGCCACGGACTTCTTCCTCCCCGCAGGGTGGCGCCTGATGCTCGCCGTCGACACTGCCGACCCCTTCTACGACACCGCCAACGAACCCAGCACCGTCGTCACGCTGACGTCCGAGGACGGCAAGGCGAGTTACCTCGATCTGCCAGTCGTCTGAGACACCCCGACGAAGGCCGGCGCTGCCGCGGCCGGTCGGCGAGGTGCCGCCGACCGGCCTTGCAGGCGACGTCTGTACGCGTCGCGAAATCCTCAATCGGGGAGAAAGTCCCCAGCATGGTCGTGTGCCCATTGGGCGAAGGTGCGAGCCGGGATGCCGGTGACATCCTCGGCCGTGGGCATCGGACCGACTGCCGTCGGATCGAATTCCTTCACAGTCCGCAGGTCGGTCCGCCCCCCTGAGTAGTCCTCGAAGCCGAGCAAGAAATCCGCGTTCGCCGCCGCGAACCCTCCCTGCCGGAGGTAGCTGTCCCGTGCTTCGTCCCGGGTCACGACCTCCAGACGGATCGGGCTCCCGAGGGCAGCGGCGATCAGTGCAACCTGTCGCCGATGCGAGAGCATTTCGGGGCCGTTGAGGGTGTAAGCCCGTCCACAATGCCCGTCCTCGAGCAGGGCCCGGACCGTGACATCGGCGATGTCCTGCTCATGCACAGGGCACCAGGCCGCATCGGGGTTGGGGTCGCGCACCACGCCTTCGGCTCGGATGGACGGACCCCATAGAGCCAGCTTGTTCAGCGCGAACTCGCCGGGGCGCACGTGGGTCCACTCCAGGCCCGACTCCTCGACGGCCTGCTCGACCGGCAAGTGGAAATTGGTGTCGAAGCCCGTCGTGACTGCCCCGGAGGACAGCACAACGATACGACGCACGCCGGCCTGCCGTGCCACACTGACCACTTCCCGAGCCGTTTCGGCGACCGGGAACAGGAACATCCGGTCAACGCCTTTCAGCGCGTCGGCAAGAGAATCCGGCCGCGTGAGATCTCCCGCGACAACGCGCACGGCTTCCGCCAACCCGGCTGTGAGTGGACTGCGGGTCAGAGCTCGCACCTCCTCACCAGCCTCGACGAGTTGCCGAACCACATTCCGGCCGACGTTGCCGGTGGCTCCGGTCACCAAGATCGCCATGGATGTTCCTCCTGATCGTCATGATCCATGGAGCAGCCGACGAGAGGCAGGACGCCGCAAAGCCCGCCGCAGGCCACGACGAGCACAGCGGTCCGAAGACGAGATCGTCGGCCCCGCGGGCGAGAATGACAGCCGACGGAGAAATGACGCCAGTCTCCCGCCCAGCGCGTTTTGAAACCGTGGTGCACCTCCGGGCCGCCTTCGTGGGCGTCAGGTGGGGATCGCGGTGAGCCTTGTCGCCGTACCGGGCGCAATTTTGGGATGCAGCGTGCCGCTGATCCGTGGTGCGATGCGCCGCATGAGCGACTCCCTGCCTGCTCGGATCGAGCAGTATTACGCCACCGTGCCCTTGCTGTTCGCCGACGTCGAAGAGTTCGGCCCGTTGCGGCTGTTCGTACGCAAGGAGCCGGGGACCCCCTACCCCGAGGGACGCCGCGGAGGCAAGGCACCGTGGGATGCGAGGTTGCGCCGGGTCTCCAGGGACTCACGCAGCAGTAAGGCCGATGACTCACGTCATCGGCCTTACTGACGTGCAGGGTGTCAGCCTCGCAAGCGATAACTGCTCGCGAAACCGGACGGGTTACAGACGTTCAGCTGGTTGGTGACCTGGTCGTAGGTCCACCCTACGGGGACATTGCAGGCCCATAGCCCGTTCACAGGCGTGCGGAGGTGGTAGCTGTATGAAAACCCGGACGGGTTGCATACATTCAATTGACTGGTGACCCGGTCGTAGGTGAGGTTACCGTTCGGGACATAGCAGGCCCAGATGTTGTCCTGTCCGACTCGCATGCGGTAACTGGTCGCGAATCCGGACGAGTTGCAGACGTTCAGTTGATTACTGGCCTGATCGTAGGTGTAACCAGACGGGACATAGCAGACCCAAATATTGTCTTGGGGTGCCCGCAAGTGATAGTAGGCGTGGAAACCGGAGCCGCATACGTTGAGCTGGCTCGCCACCCGATCGTAGGTGTATCCCGAAGGCACCGAGCATGCCCAGGTGTTGTCCAACCCGGCCTGGCCGGCCTCTGAAGCTGCGGCCGTAAAACCCCCGGACAAACCCAGCACCAAGGCCAGTGATGCGAATGTACATGCCCCCGCGCGGGCCAGTGAGCGGAATGCCATCCTCACGTATTGCTCCCCTTTCTGGGTACGCCGGACTTGCAGTGCGGGACACTACTCGCGTTCACTCCGAGAAACAGGAGCTGGTTTCGGCCTTGATGGGGTGTGGGTGTTAGTGGCTCGATAGAGCGGTTGACTTCGAATTCCTTGACCGCGGGACTTCGGTTCACCTGGGTGTTCGTCAACGGTCGGAACTGGGCCGCGATCACCGTCAGGGGGCGGGTTCGGTGTGCCGAAGGCTGCCGAACACCGCGGGTGTCATCCAGCCGCGCAGCGTAGCGTGAATCGTCGATCGGCACCCCTGCCGACCAGCCGACCCGTGACGAGATCCCCGCCTTCCTGCGCGACCCCAAGTGACGCCCGTGCAGCCCGTCGTCGGCATCGGTGGGTGAACGCTCGGAGCTGCTTGGGCCCTGCGTCAGGTGTAAGGCCTGAAACGCTGGTGCGCTTCACCTCCCAGACGTCGACGGAGGGCGTCACCGAACAGTGGCCGAGGAGGCCGCGCGGATCACCGTGCCGGTGCAGTTCCTGGTCCAGTGGGACGACCAGGTGGTTCCGCGGGAGCAGAGCCTGGCGTTGTTCGACGCCCTGGCCTCGACTGAGAAGACGCTGCACGCCCACCCCGGCAAGCACGGGGATGTGCCGTCGTTTGGACTGTCAGTTCACAGCGCGTAACCGTCACTCTGCAGTCGCGAAACGATGAAAACCGTTCATCGGGACCAAGGGAAACGGTCAGCTATCGCCAATAGGTGGCTCGCCGAGCGGTGATCGTCCATTGAATGTTACACATTGCCCCAGGTTGTTGTACGGGGGGAATTCATGACCGGCATTGGCGCAGTGCACGTACATGGCGCTGTCGACGGGCAGGTTGTCGTCGGTGAACGCAACGTGGTGATCAACGCCCAGCAGGGCTCGTCCGTTTCGTATCGTGCGGAAGGGCCACCGCCGATCCGTCGGCGCAGTCATCCGGTGGGCCGCGCGCTGCCGCGTCGCTCAGCCGAGCTTCTGGGTCGCGAGAGCGAGCTGACCACGATCGGGGGGTGGCTGGCCGAGGGACACCCGGTGTATGTCGCGGGCGCCCCGGGAGTGGGAAAGTCCGCTCTGCTGCGCCGGTATGCGGCGGACCAGACCGCGCAGGGCCGGGACCTGGTGTACCTGCCGGCCGCGGGCCTGCCGGTCGAGGATCTGGTCCAAGAGCTCTTCCACACCTGTTTCGAGGCCGAGGACTACAAGCCCGAACCCGCCAGGATGCGTCGCCTCATGGGTACGGTCCACGCCCTCCTGGTCATCGACGATTTCGAGGGCTCGGCCGAAGAGCTGGCAACGCTGATCGACGCCGCCCCCGGCTGCGATGTGCTGCTCGCTACGGTGGAGCGAGTCTCGTCCGGCGACGGGCGGGAGTTACGGTTGGAGGGGCTGCCCGAGTCTGCCGCCCTCGCACTGCTCGCACGCGAACTGGGGCGCACGCCGCAGGGCGAGGAAGAGGACGCCGCACGTCGGTTGATCGCCACCGTCGACGGACATCCGCTGGCCTTGGTGCAGGCGGCAGCGGCGATGAGGAGGGCGGCGCAGAGCGGGTCGACGTCCGAGGCCGGTTTCACGGTGGATGAGACGGCGGTGGCGGTCGGCACGGCCGGGCGGCTGAGCGAAGGCGCGGCACGGCTGCTGCGACTGCTGTGCGCGATCGAGCCCGTGCCCGCCTCGGCCCGGTTGCTGGGAGTGCTTTCCGGAGGCGAGAGCGTCAGTACCTCCCACACCTCGGAGCTGGAGGAATTAAGACTGATCGAGGGCTATCGGGCCGGGTATCGCTGCTGCGGCCGGTTCGCCACCCTGGTCGCCGAGCAGACTGGGACGGTGCCGGACCCGGCGCAGTTCGCGGTGGCGCTCGTGCGCTGGCTCCGGACCAGCGCCAGCCGGCAGGATGCCACGGCCGAAGCACCAGTGATCCTCCGCGTTTTGGAGGCGGCAGCACTGCGGGACGACCACGCGGCCGTACGTGACCTTGCGCGTGCGGTGGCCCCCGCACTGGCCCGTTCTCTGCACTGGGGCGCTTGGGGGCGTGTCGTGGAACGGGGAAAGTCGGCCGCCGAGGCGCTGGGAGCGGCCTCTGATCTGGCCTACTTCAGCCGCGAGGCGGAGGTACGCAAGCGCGCGCTGGGGCTGGCCGGGGGTCTGCTGGTCGGTGGCGGTGCGGGAGCCGGAGCAGCAGCTGCGCACAGTGCGTGGCAGGGTGGCGTCGGCAAGGGGGCGACCGTCGCGAGCAGGACCGGGCTCAAGGCGATGGTGTCCGGTCCGGTCGCCCTCGGCACGGGGGCGGCCGTGGTCGTCGCCGGTGTTGTCTTCGTGAGCCTGGCCGGAGGGAAGCACCAGCATCCGGTCGCCGCCCCAACGCCCGTGCCGACGGTCTCCGGCGCCCCCCTCATTTCGCCGACGTCTTCCGAGCAGCCCTCATGGACGCCTTCCGAGTCGGTGTCGGCATCGGTGTCGGCATCGGTCTCGGACACACCGGTGGTGACCATCCCGAGAGGCGCCCCACCCTCCGGTTCCGGAACATGCGTCCCCGTGACGGTGGCCGGACCCGCATTCGATCCGGTTCCAGCGCCCGGCCGAGAGACGGAACCCTTCGACTTCGATGCCTGGCTGCCCTGCGACGACGCCAAGAGCCTGGCCGTCGACGACCCGGTCAATTGGAAGGTGGAGCCGACCTCCTGCCCTCCGCCACAGGAGTCGCGGCACTGCCGGCTCGCGGTGACCTTCCAGCCACGAAAGCCGGGCGATTACCACGCGAAGATCACCTGGCACGACATCTGGGGGCAGGACGATGTGACGATCGAGGTGTCCGCGGTCGCCACCACCGAGTCAGGCGGTCCCTCCGATGTGCCGAGCTCCTCGGTACCGACCAGCCCCAGCGCCGTGGTGAGCCCGTCGCCGCCCGTGTCGCCCGAAAGCCCCTCGCAGAGCGTCACGTCGCCCCCGCCGTCCCAGTAAGAGCCGGAACAGCGTGCTCCCAAGAGCCCAGACGGCATCCGTGACACACCCGCACACCCAACTCGTACTCGCCCCGGACCACCCCTCGAGGAGCCGCACCATGACCGAGCACTCCGTCGACCGTGATGACCCCGTTGACGGCGGCAGTTCCTACGACCGCGGTTACGTACGAATCGGTGACGTCTCCGGCCAGGTGGTCGTGGGCCGTAACAACACCGTCTCCCGAGTGGAGGCTGCGCCCGGTCAAGCCCCCGTGACGGCCGAGGAATTGACCGCGCTGCGAGGGGAGTTCGCGCGAGTACGGGCCCTGGTACCGCGCGACGTGCCCGAGGCGGACCGGGCTGGCGAGCTCCTCGACGAGTTGGAGGAGTCGGTCACCGCCCCGCGGCCCGATCTTTCGACGATGGAGTACATCCGCCGCTGGTTCGGACGGCGTCTGCCGGCGCTCGCCGGGGCGGTGACAAGTCTGATCCTCCATCCGGTGGTCGGCCGGCTCGTCGAGGCCGCGGGGGACACGCTCACCGACGATTTCCGCCGCCGCTTTGGCGGATCGGACGCGTAAACGGACCGGGACGCAAATCCGGTGGAGCCGGAAGGGCCCGCAGTAGGCGGTGACCTGTCCAGCACTGCCGTGACCCACGGATGTGTGTCGCCAAAACGTCGGCGTGCCAAGCCCGGTGCCCGGGGCAACCCTCCGGCAGGTGAATACAAGGCGTGGATGAGCCCCTTGCAGCTGGTGCTTGTTTGACGGGTTTTCACGTACGGCCACCTGAAGGGCTCGGAAGAGGTCCCCTAGTCTCCTACCGCCTGATCAGGAAGGGCCTGATCAATGGACAACCTCCCCGCTCACTGCTCACACAGGAGGTCCACCGTGTCCTTGAAGTCCCGGATCAAGCGTTTGCGCCTTCCCCTTGTTGCCGCTCTTCCCGCCGCCCTGGTCGGGACGTGGGCCGCTGCACCCGCTGCGGAGGCTGCCGGTCTTCCCGCCCCCGACCATGTGATCGTGGTGGTGCTCGAGAACCACTCCTACGAGCAGATCATCGGCAGCTCGAGCGCCCCGTATCTCAACAACACGCTGAAGGCCGGAGGCGCAAACCTCACCAACTCGTTCGCCATCACCCACCCGAGTCAGCCGAACTACCTGGACCTGTTCTCCGGCAACAACCAGGGCATCACCAACGACAACTGCTACACCCCGCAGTTCAGCAGCGCCGCGAACCTCGGCTCCGAGCTCATCGCCGCAGGCAAGACGTGGGGCAGCTACAACGAGGGGCTGCCCTCCCAGGGCTCCACGGTGTGCACCAACTCCGCCACCGAGTACGCCCGGAAACACAACCCGTGGTTCGCCTTCAGCAACGTTGCGCTGAACACGGCGCACACCTTCACGCAGTTCCCGACGGACTACACCACCCTGCCCAAGGTCTCGTTCGTCATTCCGAACCTGTGCAACGACATGCACGACTGTTCCATCGCGACGGGCGACAACTGGCTGAAGAGCAACCTCGGCGCCTACGCCACCTGGGCCAAGACGCACAACAGCATCCTGGCCGTCACCTTCGACGAGGACGACAGCTCGCACAGCAACCACATCGCCACCGTGTTCTACGGTGCGCACGTCGCACCGGGCAGTTCCACCGGGACGCGCTACAACCACTACAACATGCTGCGAACCCTCGAGGACCTGGCCGGGCTGACCACCCACGCGGGGGCCGCGGCCAACGCCTCCGACATCACGGGCATCTGGAACTGACCTTGGGGCGGGCTTCCCACAAAGCCGGTCCACGGCAGTGAAAGAGCATCAGGGTCGCCGCCTCGAAGAAGGCGGCGACCCTGCCCTATGCGGGGAGCCTGCGCCGTCACACCGGACATCCAGTGTGGCGCCGGTCCGCGGCGCCGCATCCACCGGACTGGTCTCCGCCAAGCGGAAGGCGCGGGGCGAGCGCACCACGCGCAGGTGCGACAACACGCGGCACGCGCGCCTGGGACGGGCACCGGACTCCCGCGGCGGGGGAGCCGTGGTCCGTGGCGGCGAGCAGCGCCCCGTCCCGAGGCCGGCCGCGCAGTGGTCATCGTGAGCTTGAACCGTGCTGAGACCGCGCTCAGAGTGCGGCGACCTTCTCCCACCGGGCGTAGGGAACGCCTTCACCGTTGTTCACCGACGCCGTCACCCGCACCGGGTCGCCCTTGGCGAGCGGCAGGCTGTGGATCAGTGCAGGGACGTTCAGCTTGATGGTGTGCTTCTGCCGGTCGCAGGTGATGGGCACCGGGGAGGCCACCCCCCTTGGCGCGTCGATGTCCTTGTCCCGTTCGTCGGCCAGGCGCCATACCACTCCCAGGGACGGGTCGTCCTTCGGCTCGCAGGAGTAGGTGACGTTGACTGCGATGGCCGAGGTCGAGACCATCGTCACGGCGCCGATGGCGACGGTGTTGTCCTCGCCGAAGATGGTCGAGCCGTCGCGTGCTACGGCGGGAGCGGCGGTCGCCACGGCTCCCGCGCACACCACCAGGGCGGTGACAGCGGTGGCGGATGCGCGTCGGCCGGCGCGTGCAATGCGCATTGCGTTCTCCTTCTGGTTCGCTGAGGGCGGCGCCTCCGGCCGGCATGAGCCGACAGGGGCGAACGGGACGCACGTGTCGCTGCGGCGGGGGCCTCGCCTCGCAGCGGAGTAGGCCCTGTTGGCCCGTACTCGCCGCCACGCTTCCACCGCCCCGTGCGTCCCGGACACCGCACAGACAACCCGACAGAGCTCCTGGCGCGATCCCGGACCGCTCTCGGTCGCGCTTGCACCGTGGAAATCGGCCCCGCGCCGCATCGCCAACTCCGCCTGCGTCGCGACCTCCGGCACCTGGCACCTGGCACTAGGGTGCGTCTTCGGATGGTGGATCCGGGTGCTACGCCGTCATGAACTCACCGACGCGGAGTGGGATCCTCGTTCGCAGCGAAGATACCGGTGTAGATGACCGTGACACCGCGGTCCACCGCGGTCCACCGCGGCACGCTCCGCTGCCGTCACCAAAGCGGCCCCCACACCGCGGCCGCGATGTTCATCCAGGACCACGGTGTGGATGTCGGCTCCGCGAAACTGCACCCGTCGGTCCGTTCCACGCGCAATCCGCTTCGGGGCGCCGGACAGCGCCTCTCGGCGGGGGTCTGCCCCGGTGCATCCGGCGATGACCGCGACAGGGAAGACGGTGACGGCGGAGAATGGCGGTATGGAGCCGGAGCTGGGTGAGGTGACCCTGGACGTTGCGCCGACGCCGCGGACGGCGGTGGCGTGGCTCCCGCCGCCGGAGCTGTGGCCGCCGATCCAGGACATCCGCTGGGAGCACGACCCGCAGGTGCGGCGGTGGCCGCCGCACGTCAACCTGCTGTTCGGGTTCGTACCCCAGGAGGAGTTCGGGCGGGCGGCTCCGCTGCTGTCCGCCGCTGTGGCGCGGATCCCGCCGTTCGCCGCCCGGCTGGCCGGGGTGCACATCTTCCGGCACCGGGCGTACGCCACTGTTTGGCTCGACCCCGCCGCGGCGGGCATGACACCGTGGGCCGGCCTCTACCGGTCGCTCGCCGAGCGGTTTCCGCGCTGCGCGAGTCGTCGCGCTGAGTTCACCCCGCACTTGTCCCTGGGCCGGACCCGGCAGCCCAAAGAGCTCGCCGCCGAATGCGCCGCCCGACTGGGCCCCCTGTCCGCCCAGGTCACTGAGGTGGTGCTGCTTTCCCGCCAGGGAGACGGGCCGATGAGCGCCTACGCAACCATCGCCCTGGGCAGCGGCGTCCTGCGCCGTCGGCGACCCGCCCGCTGAGAGATCAGCGCGGCCCGGGTTGTCTGATCTCCAGCTGAAGATGATTACGCCATCAGGGTGAACGTTGACCGTGCACCCTTGTCACGCGAATGGCACTGTGAAGCGCAATATGTGATGAACCGGTAGGCCGCCCATCCGTGGCGGACAAACGACCAGGGCGTGGCTGTGCCGGTGTCTCTGCATTCCGAGTGACAGGGGTGAACCCTGTCGAGCCGGTGCCACGCAAGAGCCCTTGCGGTGCCGTGCGTTGGATGCCCCCTCCTCTGCCGGCCGATGGCTCCCGTGCCGATGGCCGGTACACCCAATTCCTCTTCCTCTGTCCCGGCGTGCAGTGAGGAATGTCCCCATGCTCATCTCTTTGAACCGACGTTCACGGCGACGGTGGTGGCGGCGGGAGTCGGTGCGGGGACGCCCACGGGTAGGGTGACGTTCGCCTTCGTGGGCGGCACGCCGTCCGTCATGGCCACATTGAGCGGCGGCCTTGCCACAGTCACACACACCTACACCACGACGACGGGCGGTCCTTTCACCGTCACCGCCACCTACAGTGGCGACACCAGCTTCACAGCGTCCACCGGCACCGACACGCAAACCTGACCGCCGCCTGCAGCGGTGACATCAACTACAGGTCTTCTACCGGCACCGGCACCCATACGGTCACCTGACAGGGCGTGTCAGGAGGGCGGGCAGCCGAACCAGTGCACGGCGCCGTTCTCGGAGGTGTAGCCCAGGCACCTGATGGTTCTGTCGTGCCGGGTCTCGGTCCGCTCGACTCCTCCGTCCAGAGTGTCCCCCTTGTAGTGGACCTGTACGAGGGTGTCGATCTCGACGGTGTACCAGCGGCGCTTGGTGTCCGGGATGCTACAGCGGTGGCCGGTCACGTCGGTGCTGGGCCCTGCGTCCCACATGTCGCGTTCAGCGCGGTCGCAGTGCGCACTGTCGGCGGCGTCGGCGGTGCCGGCGCCGGTGCCGAGCAGGGCCGCCGCACCCATGGTCAGCGCCGCGGTGGCGCCGAGCAGGCGCTTCAGAGCGAGGTTCATCGATTGGTCCTCCTGCCAGCCGTGGTGACGGGCGGGAGTCGCCGTATCACCTTGGAGTGATAGTCACACTTATCCCGGATGTCCGGCCCGGCAGCCGGGGGCGCAGTCCCCCGACCCGGTGACGTCAGTGATGCCAATGCAGCAGGCCGCGGTCACACCCCACGGTGACCAGGCCGTGCCGCTCGCAGCGCAGGCCCGCGTGGAGGAGGAGCCCGGGCGGGCCGCTATGCGGCGTTCGCGCGGCTGCACGGCTGGGAGGGTCATGAAGCCGGGCTCCGCCTGGGCGCGTACACGACATCCGCTTCCGGCGGCGCTGCAGCGACGGCCCGCGGGATGGGCCCCGGACGGGGGGAGGGCATTGCAGGGCACTGCCTGGTCCCGCCGCCGAGCTGTGAGGGGAACGACAACGCCATGGCTGATGCCGACGTGACTTGCGCCCACACTTCCCACCGGCAGGTGATCAATTCGTATGGACCTGCGCTCTTGAGCACCTTGTAGTAGTCGCTGCTGGAGAGCTGGAGCCGGAACACCATGCCGTATCACTTGCGGATGCCGGCGACCGTCGCCGACTCCGGCTCCGGCAAGAACCGCTGAACCGACGGATCGTTCCTCGCGGCGTACGGCTCCTCGACCAGGCGCTTGGGGCCGTGGTCGTGCACGGGGTCCCAGGTCAGCGACCCTCCCCAGGCGAACACTTCGCTGGGGTCCAGCGCCTTCGGGCCGTTGGGGTTCGGGCCGTTGTTCCGGTAGTAGGCGAGCAGTTTGCTGCCGGTCTCGTCGTGTGTGAACGGTATGTCCGGATCGCTCGCCCCTGCGGTGAGTATTCCGTCGACGACATCGTCCATGTGCCGGGGATCGGCACCGTAGTAGGCGGTGACGGTCATCCAGCACTTGATCTTGTACGTATCGCTGCCGTCCTGGAAGAACGGCTGCTTGGTCTTCCCCGTCTGGCAGTTGTCCCGCACCACGACCATGCCGAGGGTGAGCGGAGTGCGGTCGGCGTACTTCCGCACCATCTTCCGCAGCCGTTTCTCGGCCTTCTGCCGGACCTCGACCGTCTGGCTGCTGCCGGCCAGTGCCCGGGCCTCCTTGGGACTCACGGCACGATTGCCGTGAGCGCAGGCGGTGACGGCGCACAGCAACAGGGCGAAAAGCCGACCCGACTTTGCTCTCATCGCCGGTCTCCCTCCATGGTCGGTTCCGGGGCAGCCCCGCAAGGGCTGCCCCGGAGGGATCACCGGTGATCGAAGCGATCACAGGTGATCGTCACAGGCCCATGCCTGCCATCGTGCGCTCAAGGGAGTTGGCGTACAGGCGCGCACCCTGGATCTTCGGGTGGAACGACTGGGCCGACAGGCCGTAGTTCCTGAGCTACGGCCAGTCGTTGCTCGGGTTGTCGGACTTCACCAGCGTCTTGACGATGCCGTGGACCTGCTCGGGGTCACCGCACACGCCCTTGCCCTGGAAGTCGCTCGCCGGGTTGGAGTACCACACCTTGGCGCCGTGGATGTTCGCGTCGTCGGCTGCGCCCTGCATCGCCGCCGCCAGCGTGCCGGCGGTGTCGTTGAGCCAGCCCGCGGAATCCGAGGACAGGCCGAGGGGACCGATGCTCAGGCAGGAGCCCTTGTCGGAGAGCGGCGGCGGGTACCCCATGAGGACGATCTTCGCGTGCTCCGCCTGGGCGTGGATCTCCAGCAGCGTCCTCATGATGTCCGGGCGGACGATCTCGCTGATGATGCCCGGCACGGCCGTCTCCAGCGTCTGGTTGACGAACTTCTTGTCCCGTCCGTTGATGGGGCCGTCCACGTCCCCGTCCTCGAACTTCTTGTCCTTGCAGTTGCCGCTGCCGACCGACATCAGGCAAATGTGGCCGGTTTTCTGTGGCTCAACCGCGCCCCTCGTGGATGACCCCGTTCAGGCCGACGTCCCACTGCGGCGCAGCGCCGCGCGGTGCCCCGTGCAGGGCCCGGCCGCGGAGCTCGAAGCGCCCGGTTGGCATGGGTGCCTGCGGTTCCGCTTCCACAGCGGTTGTAGAGGGCGCAGAGGCCGCCACCGATGTACCCGGCTCATCCCCGTGCGCGGCCCGGAGGCCGGCGGCCTGGTCGCACTCGCGCGGTCGGGAAGAGGCGCCACGCCGAGGGCCGCGCGGGTGATTGTTCCGACGACCGGTCCACCGGAAATCCCCTGGTCCCAGCGAATCGGCATACTGTCCGAATGCGGATGCAGCAGAAGATTCCCGCCCTGATCCACCAAACCTGGAAAGACACCGATGTACCTCCGGAATGGGAGGCGTGGGCCGACTCTTGGCGGCGGCGCCATCCTGGCTGGGGGTACCGTTTGTGGACCGACGCGGACAATCGCGCATTCCTCCAGGAGCACTATCCGTGGTTCCTGCCCGTCTACGACGGCTATCCCGAAGCGATCATGCGGGCCGACGCAATTCGCTACTTCCTGCTCGACCATTTCGGCGGGCTCTACGTCGATCTGGACTTCGAGTGCCTCACCCCCGTCGACGACATCCTTGACGGGCACGAACTCGTCCTCGGCTGCGAACCCGAGGCGCACACACGGCTGCTGCTGGCCCGCCAGCGCGGATTCGGGCGCATCATCGGCAACGCGTTCATCGCCTCACGCCCGGGCCACCCCTTCTGGGCCCATGTGCACCAACAGCTCGTCGGCTCCCACAAGTCGCCCAGCGCACTGGACGCCACAGGTCCCTTCTTCCTCACCAGAGCGGTCGACAGCGTCCCGGATCCTGCCTCGGTCACGGTCCTCGCTTCGGAGGTCCTCTACCCCGAAGTGAGCCCCTACGCGACAGAACTGTTCGGCCCTCAGGAAGCCGACTACGAACGCGCCTACGCCGTGCACCACTGGTCCGGCAGCTGGGTGGGAGACACCCCGGGGGCCCCGCGGCCCTCCGTCGGCAAACGGTTCCCGTTCTGGGCGAGCCAGGAGCTGCACCCCCTCGCCGACGGCATGCTCAGCCTTGACGCGCAGCGCCGCCGTTGGGCCTCGGACGCGCCCGCGCCGACGGTGTCGTGCCTGATGGTGACCAAGGACCGCTCGTCGACCGCCCGTCGGGCGATCAGGTGCTTCCGCGCGCAGACCTACCCGAACCTGGAACTGGTCGTCGTCGAGGACGGTACGGACGACGCCCTCGAAAAGCACATTCGTGAGCTGGGCGATCCGCGGATCCGCCATCACCGACTCCCCCCGGAGAGGCGGCCGTTGGGGGAACTGCGCAACGAGGCTGTGGACCGGGCGACCGGGCCGTACGTATGCCAGTGGGACGACGATGATCTGTACGACCCGGAGCGGGTCGAGACACAGATGGCGGCGATTCTCGCGCTGGAAGCCGACGCCTGCTTCCTCGCCCGGGAACGGCTGTGGTGGCCCGATCGGCGCAAGCTCGCGATCTCCTGCGTGCGCGTGTGGGAGGGGTCGATGGTGTGCGCCAAGGACCGGCTCCCGCGCTACCCGGCGCTGCGTCGGGGCGAGGACACCCCGGTGGCGGAAGGGGTGATCCGCGGATGCCGGGTGGTCTCGGTCGACGCGCCCGAGCTGTACACCTACGTGTGTCACGGCAGCAATACGTTCGGCGAGTCCCATTTCGCGCAGCACTTCGACGTGGCGACCGAGATCTGGGCCGAACCCGGCGCCTACGCCGAACGGTTGCAGGCCATGGCGACCCGGTTGCCGATCGAGCCGGAGGACGTCGTCCACGCCGAGACGGGCCCCGCCGCCGCCCTGGCCTGCGAGCAGGGACCGCGGACGGCCGTGGAGCCCGCCCCGGGACCGGCGAGCGAGCGGCCACGGGTGCTGGTGCTCACCCCCGTCAAGGACGGGGCCGCATTCCTGCCCCGCTATCTGGAGAGCCTTCGCGCCCTGGACTACCCGCGCGAGGCGATCTCCCTGGGCCTGCTGGAGGGCGACAGCAGGGACACGACACGAGAACTGCTCCAACAGGTCCTGCCCGGCCTCGAGGCGGAGTACCGGCGGGTCACCCTGGTGCACCGCGACTTCGGCCTCCAGCTGACGGGCCCCCGTTGGGAGCCCGGAGTCCAGCGCCGACGCCGGTCGGTACTGGCCATGGCCCGCAACCACCTGCTCTCCCGGGCCCTTGCCGACGAGGAGTGGGTGCTGTGGCTCGACGTCGACGTGACCGACTACCCGGCCGACCTGATCCAGCGTCTCCTCGGAGCGCGCAAGGACATCGTCGTCCCGCACTGTGCCACCACGGCGGGCGGACCCACGTACGACCTCAACACGTTCGTCCTTCACCGCAGGGCCGGCACGCTCAACTGGTCCCAATGGCTTCGCGACGGCATCCTGCAGCCCCCCAAAGGGTTCGGCCGGACCTACCTCGACGAGTTGCGCGGGCAGGGGCTGGTCCGCGTCGACTCCGTGGGTGGCACGGCACTGCTGGTTCGCGCCGACCTCCACCGTGACGGCCTGACCTTCCCGTGCTTTCCGTACCAGCACCTCATCGAGACCGAGGGTCTGGCCGCGATGGCCCGGGACATGGGCACCGCCTGCTGGGCCCTGCCCGACCTCGAAGTGCTGCATCCGCACCACGCCCCGGACCCGGCGGGCGTCGGGGCCGTGTCCCCGTCCTGACCGACACAGGCCGGTGTGCCGTCCCGGCCGGCCCGGTCGGTGCACCGGCCTGACCGATCCGCGCCGACGCAGAAGCACCGTACGGGGACTGCAGCACTCGGAGTAATCGTTTTGACGCGGAAAGTGAGTAAATCCTACGGTGGCGCCACTGCCCCGGTCGCGGAACGTACCGGCCGTGCAGGGCAAGTCCCAACCCTCGAACGAGAGGCCCCACCGTGAAATCCCGTGTCATATCCTCACTGGCTCTCCCCGCCGCACTGGCAACCGCCGGACTGCTGAACGGCGCGGAGGCGGCCTATGCCGCATCCGTCACTTCGGACTCGCCGGCCACGTCGGCGACGTCCGGGCACCCGGAACAGGTGATAGGCGGCGTCGCCGTCACCTCCGGGGCGGAGCATCCCTGCACGCCCATCGGCAACATGACCATCACCGACTACGGACACTGCTGCACCCCCATCGGCAACATGACCATCACCGGCTACCACCACTGCTGCACGCCCATCGCCAACGTCGTGTTCTGCGACTACGGGCACCACGGGCACCTGTACCCCTTCGAGGGCTAGGAGCGTCGACGGCGCTCCACCACGAGTGGGTGATCCGGCGGTCCGCTGCGACACGGCCGTCCAACAGGGCCTGAGGAGGGCCGCCGGCACCCGGCAACGCGGAATCGTGCCCGCCCGATACCGCTGGGGCCTCATCCGCCCGCTCCCGTGCTGCCCCGCCCTGTCCCTTCCCGTTTCCGTTCTCGTTCCGAAGCGAAAGACGGCGCATGCCCCACAGATCCGATCCCGTGGTTTCGGTGGTCATCCCGTGCCACAACTACGCCCGCTATCTGCCCGAGGCAGTGTCCAGCGTGCTTGGCCAGACGTTCGACGACTGGGAACTGGTCATCGTCGACGACGGCAGCACCGACAACACCGTCGAGGTGACCGAGGACCTGATCGCCCGGCACCCCGACCGACGCCTCCGATTGCTCCAACAGGCCAATGCCGGGGTCTCCGCCGCGCGCAACACCGGAATCGAGGCCGCCGCCGGCCGCTACATCCTTCCCCTGGACGCCGACGACATGATCGCGCCCACGATGCTGGAGAAGACGGTCGCGGTGCTCGACGGCGATCCCGGCGTCGCCATCGCCTCAACCGACGTGTTCACCTTCACCGACGACGATCTGCCCCCACAGGTGATGCCTCTCCCCGCCTACAGCAGAGAACTGCTGCTGCAGCGACTGATCATGTTCTACTGCTCGCTGTACCGCCGTGAAGCGTGGCAGACGGTGGGCGGATACGACGAGAACATGCGGGCCGGGGAGGACTGGGACTTCTGGATCGGCTGTGCCGAGCACGGCTTCGATGCGTACCACATCCATGAGCCGCTGTTCGGGGCGCGCAACAAGGACACCGGACTGCACCTGGAAGCCGCCGAGAACGACCTGGCCATCCGGGCCCGGATCGTGGCCAACCACCCGGACCTGTTCAAGCCGATCACCCGAGACTGGGCACACGCCGTGCTGAGTCAGGACGCGGAGGCCTGCCTGCGGGACGAGCACGTGCCCGACGACATCCTCACCCGGGCCGTCGAGATGGACCAGTTCCTCACCGCGGTGATGGCCCTGCAGAGGACCACGCGGGTGCAGTACTACCACATCCGGCGCCTGGAGAAGGCGCTGGCCGCTCACAGCGGAACCGTCAACCCGCCCAGTCAGGGAAGGGAAGAGGCGCCGACGGCATCAGCCGTGTGACGTGGTGCAGGGAAGCGGGGGCGTCACTGCACCCGCGTCCTGCCGGGCGGCTGTGCCCTGACGCGTTGATGGGCCTGACTTCCAGTCGGTTCGCCGTCACACGCGCGGTTGAGCCGAGCCGCACGCCAGGACACTGCGGTCGCACTGCACCGGTAACCCGGCACCCTTCGCGGGTCGCAGGCGATCCTGTCCGCGGATATGTCACAGCATCGGAGAGCCGGAACCCAGCCCGGTGAGACTGAGGCCGAGTGAACCAGGTCCCCAGCTCAGCCGCGAGTTGACCCTCCCCTTACGTCGGGCTTGAGGCTGTATGCCGACGAAAGGGCAGGTGCATGAGCTGCTCCGTGGGACAGGTCTCGGGCTTCGCCGGGGTGACGGTGCGTACGTTGCACCACTACGACAAGGCGGGCCTGCTCTCGCCCAGTGAGCGCAGCCACGCCGGTTACCGGCTCTACAGTGACGCCGACCTGGTGCGTCTCCAGCAGATCCTCTTCTACCGCGAGCTCGGCTTCTCCCTCGCTGAGATCGCCGCGATCTTCGAGGACCCGCAGGCGAACGCCCTGCACCATTTGCGGGCCCGGCAGCGGCAGTTGAGTGAGGAGATCGCCAGGCTGCAGCGGCTGGCCGGGGTGGCGGAACGGGCGATAGAGGTCCAGCAGACCGGGGTCTCCATGACCCCTCAGGAACGCTTCGAGGTCTTCGGTGAGATTACCTTCGACCTCAGCTATGCCACCGAGGCAGAGCTGAAGTGGGCGCACTCGCAGGGACAGCGCGAGGCGATGGCGCGCGCGGCCGCCCATACCCAGGACGATTGGCGGCAGCTCATGGGCGAGGCCGCCGCCTGGCGCGCGGAGCTGCTGGCGGCCTTCGACGAGGGGGAGCCGAGCGACGGCGAGCGGGCCATGGACCTCGCCGAGGAGCACCGCCTGCACATCTCACGCTGGTTCACCTCCTGTCCGCCCGACATGCACCGGCGCATCGCGGACGACTTCATCGCCGACCCGCGCGCATTCGCTCTGGTCGTACCGCCGTCGCAGCAACGCCCGGGCCTGGCCGCCTACACGTGCAACGCGCTCCACGCCAACGCGGCCCGCCACGCAGGTGGCCGCACCGACTCCGAGGAGGACCGATGAGGATCCTGATCGCCGCGGCCGGATCGCGCGGCGACATCGCGCCCTACACGGGCCTGGGCGCCGAACTGCGCCGGGCCGGATACGACGTCGCCCTCGCCACCACGGAAGCCTTCGCGCCCCTCGTACGCGACGCCGGACTGGAATTTCGACGCCTCCCCGGCGACACGCGAGCCCACGGGGGCGTCACAGGCAGGCGTGACCTGATGCGTGCCGCTGCCGCCTTCATCACCGAACTGGGCCAGGGGTTCGCCGACGCGATGGCCGGCGGCACGGACATGCTCCTGCTGTCGACCACCACAGCCCCGCTCGGCTGGCACCTCGCCGAGGCCACGGGCACACCGAGCCTTGGTGTGTACCTCCAACCCGCCGCGCCGACCGGTGACTTCCCGCCCGTGGTCACAGGCTCTCGCTCCCTGGGCCGCCCCGCCAACCGCATGGCCGGACGCTTCGCCCTCCGCATGGCCGACCGTGTCCACGAACAGGCGGTCGCACAGCTGCGCCACCGCCTCCAGCTGCGCCCGGCGTCCCCTTCCCAGATGCGCCGACGGCAGGAACGGGTGAACTGGCCCATCTTGCACGGCTTCAGCACGGCACTGGTGCCCCGCCCCTCCGATTGGCGCACCGGCCTGGATGTCGTGGGCAACTGGTGGCCCCATCACGATCCGTCCGAACGGCTGCCCGCGGATCTGGAGGACTTCCTTTGTGCCGGACCCCGGCCCGTCCTCATAGGCTTCGGGAGCATGGCGGCCGGCGACGGGGACCGGCTGAGCGAGCTCGCCGTGCGAGCCCTGCGCCGCGCCGGGCTGCGCGGCATCCTCCAAGCCGGCAGCGCCGGGCTGGCTGCCGACGGCGACGACATCCTCACCATCGGGGACGTACCGCACGCCCTGCTGTTCCCACGGCTGGCTGCGGTGGTCCACCACGCTGGGGCCGGCACCTCGGCCGCCGCGTTGCGCGCCGGAGTACCCGCGGTCGCCGTACCGGTGACTGCCGACCAGGCCTTCTGGGCGGCACGACTTGCCGCCCTCGGCGCCGCGACCGACCCGATCCCCTTCCGATCCCTCACTGCCGAACGGCTCGCCGACGCACTCGACCAGGTAGTGAAGCAGCAGAGATACACACGGGCCGCCGCGAGAGCCGCGCAACAGATGGTGACCGAGGACGGAGCAGGCCTGGCCCTCAAGGCCATTCAGCAACTGGCCAACGCATGATGCCGATCCGATCCCGGCCAGGTGCACCGCCAGAGTGCGCGGTCGTGACGTTCGCCGATGAGGCTGACGTCGGCAGTTGGCCAGTTCTGGGAGCTTTGGTTCAGCCGCAACGCCAGTAGGGTCTTCTTGGCATGCCCACATAGATTCAAAGGGGGAAGAAGTGAGCATTCCAACGAAATTAGCCGGTGTGGCCGCAGCCGCGCTGACAGCGGGCCTGCTGGTGGCCGCACCGGCTTCTGCCGAGCCGACGGGACCCGCCGCGACGTGTCCGGGAGGTTTCCACCCTTCGACCAGCGGTGGTGAGGCTGCCTGGACAATCGAGTGCGTCGGCAGCAGGGTCGTCATCGACGGCTGGGTCCGGGACACGGACGCCGACGGGAAATGCGCCTACGTCAAGGCGTTCGCGCCCTTCACCGACGGCGCGACACGTAAGGAAGCCAAGGCCTGCCCGAAAGGCACAACCACGAAGTTCACCTGGGAGGCCAACGGCACCGAGATCAGGGCCTACCTGTACGTGGCATAGAGCCGCACCCGCCACGGCGCTCGCCTTCTGTGGATCAATCGCCGTCCTGCGGCAGGCAGCGTCTCATGTTCTGCAAGCGAGCGCGTCCGGCGCTGCCGAGGCCGGCCGAGTGACGAAGACAAAGGTCAACTACGGCACACGAGCCCGGAAATACGGTGATGAGCCCCACCGCTAAGCGCGGCGGGGCTCATTCTCCTTCGCCGCCCGGGTTGGGGGCGACGTCATCACCGTTGGACGCTGCGGCCTCAAGGAGAGTCCCGGTGGCAGCGGCGCCTCCGAAGGAGCATTCCGCGCGGCGCCGCGACGCTTCACGTCACCGGGCCAAAGATCGGATCTCCTGCCCGCCTGAAGGCGAGGATTCCCGTCGAAGACGAGGGGATGGATGCCGTGGCGGGAGGCTGTGTTCGGTGAGCAGGAGGGCGATGTCGTCGGCACGGTAGGAGGAGTCGCGGGCATGGTGCAGGAGCCGGTCGGCGAGTTCGTCCAGTGAGTCCGCACGGGCGTGGGCCAGTGACGCTCGCAGGTGGTCGATGCCCACGTCGATGTCGGTTCCGGGCTTCTCGACCAGACCGTCGGTGTAGAGGGCGAGGATGGATCCCGGCGGGAGGTCGATGCGGGTTTGTGTGTAGGCGCTCGCGTGATCCACTCCGAGGAGTGGTCCGATGTCGAGGTCAAGGGCGTCGGTCGTGCCGTCGGGGCGGCGGAGCAGGGGTGGGGGGTGTCCGGAGGTGACGGCGTAGGCGTGCCGGCTGTGGGGTTCGAGGTGGATGTAGCAGCAGCTGGCCAGCAGGTTGGAGTCGAGGTCGATGAGGGTTCGGTTGACGCCCGCCATCACGTCGCCGGGCGTATGGCCCGCAGCTGCGAAGGCCCGTACCGCACTGCGCAACTGAGCCATGGTGGCCGCGGCGGCAATGCTGTGCCCCTCTACGTCGCCGATGACGAGACAGACCCCGCTGCCGGTGGGGATGGCGTCGTACCAGTCCCCGCCGATGTCCATACCGCTGGTGCCGGGCAGATAGCGTGCGACGGTGCGGATACCTGGGACGTCCGGCAGCCGGTGCGGCAGGAGCGCCTGCTGCAGGCCGTGCGCGACGGCGAACTCCGAGTCGTACAGCCGTGCGCGCTCCAGAGCCTGGGCGATCAGTCCGGCGAGTGCGGTGAGGACGCCGCGGTCCTTCTCGGTGAACTGATGAATCTCGTCGAAGCCGAGCACGCAGGTGCCGACAGGGCGGCTGGAGGCGATCAGTGGCAGATACGCCCAGGAGCTCACGTGGCCCGTGGGGATGCCTGGGTAGCCCCGGGCGAGGTCCTGCTGCGACTCGATGAAGAGCGGAGCACCGGACGTCAGGGTCTCCGTGCCTGGCAGCCGGGCGTGCAGCGGGACACCCTCCAGCCAGTCGAGGAACTCTTCGTGGTGGCCGGTGTGATGGAGCCGGTGCATTGTTCCGTTGCGGACCACATAGATCGCCATCTGCTGGCCTCCGAAGGCCGGCAGGAGCTGGTCGGAGACAACCTCGCAGACCTGCCGTGTGGTAACCGCCTCGGTCAGCGCGCTGCCGAGCTGCAGGACGTGGTACATGACGCCCAGGCGCGCTGGTGCGGTGGCGGGTGCGGCAGTGGCCGGGGAGGAGGGGGCTGCAACGGCCGATGCGGGACCGGGGACGGGGACCACCCGGCCGGTTACCCCGTCGGCCTGGGGATGCAGGGAGAAGGCGAGCCACTGGTCGGGCGATCGGCTCGCGAGGAAGGAGGACGGCGTCTGCGAGATCATCGCGGATCGGTGCCGGTACTCGACCCCAGGGTCGGACAGCCACGGCAGTACGTCCCACAGAAAGCCGCCCAGAACCTCGTCGGCGGAAACGTCCAGCAGTTGCAGGGCGCTGTGGTTGGCGTAGGTGACTCGCCCGTCGGGGGCGAGGGAGAACAGTCCGTCCCGCAGCCGTTCGACCGCTGCGACGGCCGCATTGCCGGCCCGGGCGTCCACGACGGCGCCGATCAGGTGCTTGCGTGCCCGCGCGTCGTCGGCTTCCGGTACGCGGCCCCACAGCTCGACCGTGCGGTACCTCTCGCCACCGTCGCTGTGATCCCGTACGCGCAGGCGCCGCGCGGTGACCGGACCCCCGTCGGCTGCTTCCCTGGCGCAGGCCCGAAACGCGGCGAGATCACCGGGGTGCAGGCACGCGGTAAGTGTTTCGGCTCGTCCGTCGAAAGCGGCAGGGTCGAGTCCGAAGATCGCGCAGAGCGTGCTGTCCACGCTGAAGGTGCCGGAGCCGAGGTTCCAGTCGAACAATCCCACCCGCATGGCCGCTGCCGAGGGAGCCGGAGCCTCGACGGGAACCGTCTTCGGGCCGCATTCCACGGGATCACCGGTACGGGCGCGCAGTGCGGCCAGGGTGTCTCCGAGCCGACTGGCGACGGTCCGCAGGTGGCGGCGCTGGGCCTTGGACAGCCCTTCGCTGCCCGGTGGCGCCGCCCACACGATCGCCAGCGATCCGAAGGCCTCCCCACTCGCGCGCACCGGCACGGAGCAGGAGCCGAAGGCATACGGCAGAGCCACCGCGAGCTGGGGATACCGCCGCATCGTCTCCTCTGCGTTTGCCAGGTGGACCGTGCGCCCGGAGTTGTACACCACGGCGACCGGTATGGGACTGCTCACCGGAATGAGGCGCCAGCCGCCCAGCAGCGACGGCGGCACCCCGCACGTCGCGGCGAGCACGATCGACCGGCGGTCGCGGGAGCGAAGGAAGATGCTCCCCGCGTACGCGCTCGTTCCTTGGACGGCTTCCACAACGGCTGCGGCGAGCGCATCCTCACGCTCCGCTGCCTCGCCGTCGATCATCCCGTGCATACATCCAGTGTGCGCAGGTCAAGCTGTCAGGGCCCAGGGCGGAAACCGCGCAGCGAACCGCTCGGCGGTTCCGAACGCGGGTGTCCGGCCCAGGCTCTAAGGCTTCCACCCGACGGTTCGTTCGGCCCAGGTGATGAGAGCGCCGTTGCCGTCCTCTTGATCAGCGAGCGGCTGGCAGGTGAGGCACAACTCGTGGTGTCCCTGGGAGGTGATCACGCTGCCCCAGCCGTTGCATTCTTCGCAACCGATCGCCCAGGCGGCGTTGGCACGGGGGTTTGGAGCGGGAGAGGCGATGCCCATGTGACTCTCCTGGCGGTCGGCGCTTTGCCCGGCGGTGCGCAGCATCACCTGCGCGATGTTCAGTTTATGGGGTTTATGTCGGCTTGTGTACCCTTAGGTCCATTTTTGCTGTGCTTTGCGAGCTCGGCGTCAGCCCGCCCCCGGGGAGTCCAACGCCGTCGCCGAGCTCCATGGGCGGATGGGCTGTTCGTTGAGCGTCGGGGCCCGGGCGATCAGGTGGGGGCGCAGTCGTTTGGAGCGGACACGTCGTCCCTGCAGGCGGTCGATGAGCAGGCCCATGGCATGCTCGCCCATCTCGAACATGGGTGAGCGGATCGTGGTGAGGGGCACGGACATGTCTGCGGCGACGGGGATGTCGTTGTATCCGACGACGGCCACGTCGCTGCCGGGCCGCAATCCGTGTTCCCGCAGGGCTCCGACGACGCCGATGGCGGCGGTGTCGTTGACGGCGAAGATGGCGGTGGGGCGCGGGTCGAGGTTGAGCAGTGCCGCGCCCGCGGCGTGGCCGCCCGCGGTGTCGAAGCGGGAGGGCAGGACGTAGTCCGGCAGGAGGGGGAGGCCGGCTTCGGCGTAGCGGCGTACGAAACCGGTGGTGCGCTCCACGCCGGTGCTCGCGTAGGGCTCCCCGGCGGCGACTCCCACGCAGGTGTGGCCGAGCTGGAGGAGGTGTTCGGCGGCCAGCCGTCCGCCGAGGAGATCGTCGGTGGTCACGGACAGGTGTCCGGTCAGGCGCCGCGAGACCAGGACGTAGGGGATGTTCCTGCGGGCAAGGATGTCGACCAGGTCGTCGCCGTCAAGCCGCGCGTCCCCCAGGACGATGCCGTCCACCCGCCGTGCCAGGAACTCTTCGAAGCGTTCGCGCCGCAGCACGGGGTCGTCGGTGGTGTTGGCGACGAAGGTGGCCGAGCCGCCCGGCCGGCCCGAGCGCGTCCGGTTGTGGCCTCCGATCCGGGCGTCGGCGGACGGCATCAGGGCGTGACGGGAGCGGCTGGTCGCCGAGCGGCTGCGGCAGCCGTTCAAGCAGGCCTTCCGGGAGATCTACCTGCTCACCCCCGCCGAGGAGGAGACCGGTGTCTACTCCAACCGGTTCGCCGCCCACATCGTCCACTACCGGCAGCTCTACGCGCTGTTCAAGGAACGCGGCTGGCAGGCCAACTTCCTCGGCCGCTACAACGGCGGCTACGAGGGTACAGCCCGGGCCCGGTTCGGCGACGGCCGGTGGCGGGCCTGCTTCCACCACGAGCCCGCCGCGGACGACGGCGGCGGCTACGCACCCGAGCACGCCGCGACGGACCAGGTCCGCTTCGAGCGGCGGGACGGCCGCCGCTGGCGGGAGGTACCGCTGGCGGAGGTGCCGCCGCTGGGGTTCAGCGAGGCGATGCGCGACGTCGACCTGTTCGTGGGCGTGACTTCGATCGCCGCCGATCCCGACTGGACCGACCGGGGTGAGGACCGCTATGCCGGGTACCGGCGCACGGCCACGTTCGGTGCGCTCACGGCGAGCGCCGAGGTGCGCCGCGAGGCACTGGAACGGATCCTGCCGCGCCTGAAGATCACCGGCCGCTGCTCGCTCGACGGCCGCTTCCTGGTCGTCCGAGGCGATGTGCGCACGTACAGGATCCACCTGGGTTCGGCCAACATCCTGATGGAACCGGATGACAGCTACCTGTGCATCGTCCCGGCGCGGCGCCCGGGGACCGGCAAGGTCTTCCTGCCCTTCGAGGACGATCGGCTCGCGCTGATCCTCAGCAAGGCGTTTCTGCTCGCCGCCGACACGAAGATCACCGACGAGACCATCCTCATACAGATCAAGCGAGGTGCCTGATGGCCACCGTGACGTTCCGGGACGAGACCGCGACGGGTAAGCCGCTCACCGAGTGGGAGGTCGCCGGGCTGCCCGAACGGATGACCGTACGGGAGCTGATCAGGCTCCGGGTCCGCGAGGAGGTCGCCCGGCACAACGCCCGCCCGAGCGACCGCTTCAACGGCCTCGTCCGCGCCGACGACGCCGAGACGGAGCTCAACGGCTATCGCCTTCGAGAGCCCCGCCGCATCAACTGGGAGCGCCAGGCCGAGATCGCCGAGCACGCCTTCCTGGCCAACGGGTTCTTCGTACTGGCCGGCGATCGACAGGTCGAGGACCTCGACGAAGTCGTGGATCTCACCGCCGATCCGGGTCTGGTCTTCATCAAGCTCGTCGCGCTGGTCGGCGGCTGAGAGACCGGCGGTTCCCGGCCGACAAGTGCTGAACCGCGGGCATCGCCGCTGGGATCCGCTCCAGGACTCCGCCCGCGAACACGTCGTACAGCGGCAGCGTCTCCAGGTGGACGTAGCCGATGTGACAGTCACAGACGGCCAGCGGGCACGCGCGCGGACGCAGTGCCCGCCGGTAGGAGCCGTCGTACAGGTTGCCCAGCTCCGACCGTACGAAGTGGCAGCGGCGCACCGTGCCTTCGCCGTCCACCGAGATGACGGACACTCCCGTACGGCAGGGCAGGCCCGCGCTGCGGTGCGGGTGGCGGCTGTACGGGAAGAGCGGGTCGAGGGCGGTCCACTGGTCGGCTTCGGCGTCGGTGTAGGTGTGCCCCTCGGCGGCGTTGACCCACAGGTATACGTGGGCGGGCAGGTCGGCGCGCAGGCGGCGCGCGTGCTCCAGGTGCTCGGGAAGGCCGACGACGCCGACGCTGTGGCGGACCCCACGGATGGCCAGGTCGTGACACTTGGCCAGGAACCGGTCGTACGGCGTCTGCCCGGGGTGGAAGGTGCACCACAGGGCGAGGGTGTCCAGGTCGGCCGTGTCCAACCAGTCCGTACGGCAGCTGAGGTTGGTCTGTATCGCCACCCGGCGGACGTGCGACAGCCGGCTCAGTTCCGCGAGCGTCTGCCGGTACCAGGAGCGCACCAGGCCCTCGCCCCACGGAGTGAACAGCAGGGAGAGCCGGTCGTCCTTCTGTGCGCCCGCCCATGCGGCGAAGCGCTCCAGCGCGTCGCGGTCCGCGGTGAGCTGGGCGCGGCTGTCCCGGCGCTTGGCGAAGGGACAGTACGGGCAGTCGTAGTCGCACGACGCCAGCGGGCCGCGGTAGAGGATCGTCAGGTCCATCGGGCTCCGTCACTTCGGTTCGTAGGCGGCCATGCGCTCGCGCACGGCGGAGGAGAACAACTCGGGGCCCAGGGCGTCGGAGTGGGCCAGGCCCTCGGGGGAGAGCCGGAGCAACTCCGGGCCGGCGCAGTCGTCCAGCCAGCCCCGGTCGCGGAACCGGTCCAGCTCGTCGGCGAAGTCGGCGCCGGGCGCGGTGCCGAAGCGGGTCCGGTAGTCCGCGACCGGCATGCCCTCGGCCTGCAGCAGCGACTGCAGCAGATGGCGGCGCCGGGCCTCGTCCCCGTTCATCTCCCAGCCGAAGTCGGCGTGGCGGAAGTCGTCGGCCGAGCGGGCGGTGTAGCCGTCGATGATTCCGCGTATGTGGCGCATGTCCACGGCGTAGTCGAAGGAGTAGTGCAGGGCGGAGGTGTACGAGCGGGCGCCGCAGCCGAGGCCGACCATGCCGTCGGTCTGGCACGCGTAGTCCTCTGCGCCGGTGACGGGGGCGTCCTGACGGCGGAACATGCGCATCGACACCTGTTCGTAGCCGCGCGCGAGCAGGTGGTCGCGGCCGTGGCGGTACAGCCGCAGCCGCTGATCGTCCCACTCGGCTTCGCCGCGCACCCGGTCGCGATGCCGGCCGAGACCGGTGAGCGGGCGCACGTAGAGGGGGTAGAGATACAGCTCCTCCGGCTGCCAGGCGAGGGCGGCTTCGAGGGAGTGAGTCCACGACTGCTCGGTCTGGCCGTCGATGCCGTAGATCAGGTCGATGTTGAGGACGGGGATGGCGGCGTCGCGAATCCGGGCGAGAGCCGCTTCGACGTCCGCCCGGCGCTGTGGGCGTACGGCCGTTTGCGCCTCGGTGTCCATGAAGCTCTGCACGCCCAGGCTCAGCCGCGTGGTGCCGCGGTCGGCCAGCACGGCCAGCCGGTCGGCGGTCGCCGTGGCGGGCGAGGCCTCCACCGACAGCGGTATCGCGGTCAGATCGGCGCCCAGGCCACGCTCGGCGAGATCGCACAGCCGCTCCAGCTCCGCGGCCTCCAGAAACGTCGGAGTGCCGCCGCCGAAGGCCGCATTGGCGAACCGAGCCCCCTCGCCCAGCGCCTCGCGCACCGCGGCCGCCTGACGGTCCAGCGCGTCCAGGTAGGCGGTGATCAGCCCGTCCGGCGCCCCGATGCGGGTGAAGAGATTGCAGAATCCGCAGCGCACTTCGCAGAAGGGAATGTGGAAGTAGAGCGAGAGGGCGTCCTTCGGCTCGTCCGCCCACAGCTCGCACAAGGATGCGCGCTCCCGGCGCAGCGGGCGGTACGCGGTCTTGTGCGGATACGCGTAGACGTACTGCTGGTACGGGCGGACGGCGGGCGTGGGCGCTGCTTCGGTGCTGGTCATCGGGCCTCGTCGACGAAGAAGTGGGCATAGGGAACCGTCCAGACGACGTCATGGCCGATGCGGTGACCGTTGTAGCCGTCCTCGCCGTACGCGGTGCCGTGGTCGGAGCAGACGATGGCCAGGCACGGACGGCGGCTGCCGGCCGCCGCCAGCAGCCGTCCCATGTGCCGGTCCACGTACTCCAGCGCCGCGGCGTGGGTGGCCCGCGTGTCGCCCGCCTCGCGGGTGGCCCCGGAGAGGTGGAACCAGTTGGGCTGGTGCAGGGCCGACACGTTCACGAAGAGGAACAGGCGCTGCTCGTGAGGGAGCCCGGCCACGACCTTCTCGGCACAGGCCACCTGAGCCTCGAAGGAGGTGGGGGACGTCACCCCGAACTCCGGCTCCCAGTGGCTCTCCTGGAACATCCCGGGCAGGACGGAGCCCAGCGGCCCCCGCTTGTTGAAGAAGCCCACGCCGCCGATGCATACGGTGCGGTAGCCCGCGGCGGCCAGGCCCGACACCAGGTCGGGCGTGTCGTAGACGAAGGTGCCGCTCGCGGTGGTCTCACTGCCCGCGAAACGGGCGGCGAAGAGCCGCGGATGCGGGCCCGGGGCGGCCGGTGTCGGCAGGAAGCCCGCGAACATCGCCTGGTGGGAGGCGTAGGTGAAGCTGCCGGGGGCGTGCCGGCGCTCCCAGGTTCCGCCGGGCAGATGCCGGGCCAGGTTCGGGATGCGTCCGGCCGCCGCGAGCTCCCGTGCCACGTCGTAGCGGAGTGTGTCGAGCGTGACCAGCAGGAGATCGTGGCTGCCCACGATGTCGTTCATGTCAAGTGGTGGTGTCATGGTGGTGCTCCTCGCGTTCCGCTCTGCGCAGGGCGGCCGGTGCCGCGGCGACCTGCGCGGCGTAGGTGTCCAGGCCCTCGGCGCCGCTGCCGGGCAGGCCGGTCAGGTGGGGGAGCAGGTCCCCGAAGGCGTTCACCTCACCGACGGTGAAACGGCGCCATCCGGTGGCCGGCAGGATGTCCACGCCGACGCACAGCGTGCCCGGGAAGCACGCGGCTGCTCGCTCGGCCGTGTCCAGCACGTCGGCAAACCTGCCGCCCGCGGCCCGGATCGCCGTGCGTGCCGCGTCCAGGTCGCCGCGCGCGCCACCGAGGTGCAGATTCGTCATGGGGTGCCGGCTGGTCCGTACCACGGCATGCGTGGCGCGCCCCGCGACCACGACCACCCGCAGATCGGCGGCCCGGCCGCCCTGCGACGCCTTGGGCAGCCACCGCTCGACGTGGATCCCGTCCGGGACCAGGGCATCGACAAGGGCGGCGACCTCGGTCTCCGAGGTGTAGTCGCGCACCCGCAGTGAGTTGTACAGGCGGCCGTCCGGCGTGGTCTCCACGGAGGTCGTCGCCTTGACCCGGCCGGGGCCCGCCACCGACAGCGCCACGACACCGGAGCCCGACGAGCCGTGTGCCGGCTTCACGAACGCCCGCGAAATGCGGGCGGCCTTCAACTGCTCCCTGAGCCCCTCCCAGCCCCCGACCGGACCCGTCAGGGCCGGGGGGACCGGGACACCCGCGGCGGCGAGCCGGGCATGGCAGCGCCGCTTGTCGAACATGACCGCGACATCCTCCGGGTCCGCGGACGTCGCCGCGCCCGCACGGTGCGCCGCGCTCGTCACGTCCCGGACCGCAGTGGTGAAACGACGGTGCCACCGAGCCGTTCCCTCGACCCGAGCCGGATCGTCGGAGCCCCGCAGCAGCCGGTCGACCTCTGCGTTCTCCCCAGGGGAGTCGATCCGTACCCATTCGCCCGGCTTGAAGGCGTACCGCCCGCGCAGCACGTCCCGCCACGCCAGCACGCGTGGTGCCGCGTGACCCGCCGCGCGGACGGCATCGGCGAACATCGTCGTCCGCCGGTTCTCGGGATTGCCGACGACGGCGAACTGAACGCCGAGACCGGGCGCCGGGCTATTCGGAGACAGCGACATAGCGCCACTCCTGGTCCCGCCAGCGGCGCGGAGTGCGGGGGTCCGACAGGCCGACCTCGGTTCCGGCGGAGGCGACAGTCGTGCGGATCCGGTCGGCCACGGACTCACTCAGGAAGTGGTGGTGCAGGTCCAGCCGCTTGAGATGGGTCAGCGGCTGGCCGTGGAGCAGGGCCTCGGCACCGGTGTCGGTGAGGGTGCCCATCGACAGGCTCAGCGATTCCAGCTGCGCCACCACTGCCGCCGAGGCCATCGCGGCCGCGATCTCGTCCTGCAATTCGCTGTCCTGAAGACCGAGATGGCGCAGCGCCGGGAAGCGTCCGGCGGCCAGGATCGGCGCGAGGTCGGCGACCGTCGCGTCACCGCCGTACTGGGACACGCCGAGCCACAGTTCCAGGCGTTCCAGGGCGGGCAGTTCGCAGGCGCCGACCGCCCGCACCACCTGCCCGGGCAGACCACCCGACTCGAACCGCAGTACCCGCAGCGCGTCGTGACGCACCGGGCGCAGCGAGAGGGGTTCCTCGCCGAGCCCCTGCGAGACGCCGCCGCGCACGGCGAACTCCTCCAGCAGCGGGAAGGCCTCCAGAACGGGAGTGACATCAGTGAGCTGCAGCCAGGAGATCTCGCACTCCTCGCCGGTGACGTCGGCGAGGAACAGGGCACGCAGCGCGGGGAAGCGCTCCGCGTCGGCCAGGATCAGCTCCAGCGCCGGCCGCAGATCGCTGTAATCCTCCTCCCACCAGGGCCCGATGACGAGGGCCCGTACATCCGTGCTCGGCACCCGCTCCGCAAAGCTCTGCCACAACTCGGCGAACGGCATCTCCCCGGCCTCGAAGCAGTCCTGCCGCCAGGCCACGCCGTCTGCGGCCGGAAGCGCCCCTTCACCTGGCTCGGGCAGGGTGAAGACGGGCAGCCCGTGGAAGGTCTCGAAGTGATCGGCGAAAGTCATCACGGCCTCATTCCGCGACGGCGGTGAAGCGGTGGACGACGCCGTCGTCCTCCCACGAATCGCCGGGCTCGGACAGGTCGACCTCGACGCCGGACGGCTCCAGCGCCGTCCGTATCCGCCGGCCCACCGGCTCGGTGACGAAGTTGTGGTGGAGGTCCAGCCAGGTCAGGTGCGTGAGCGGCTGGCCGCCGAGCAGCGCCGTCACGCCCTCGTCGGTGAGCACGCCGAGGGACAGGTCGAGCGACTTCAGCTGGGCGACGACCGGTGCTCCGGCGACGGCGGCGGCTATCTCGTCCTGGATCTCGCTGTTGCGCAGGCCGAGGTGGCGCAGCGCCGGGAACCGTCCCCCGGCCAGGATCGGCGCCAGGTCGGCGACCGTCGCATCGCCGCCGTACTCCTCGACACCGAGCCACATCTCGAGGTACTCCAGCGCGGGCAGCTCGCTGGCCGCGACACCGCGCACCACCTCGCCGGGCAGGCCGCCGGCCTCGAAGGAGAGCGTGCGCAGATGCTCGTGCCGCACCGCCGGGAAGCGCAGTCCGGTGCCGCCGCGGATCCCGAACTCCTCCAGCAGCGGATAGGCATCGAGGACCGGCGTGACATCGGACTGCTCGATCCAGGAGATCTCCGCCTCCTCCATCTCCAGGTCCCCGATGAACACGGCCTGAAGCCCGGTCAACCGGTCCCGGGCATCCACCAGGCGCTGCACGATGCCGCTGGAGTCGTTGTCGTACGGCTCGCCCCACTGGCCCACGACGATCGCGCGGACGCCGGCGCAGTCCACAGAGCCGAGGAAGCGGTCCCACAGATCTCCGAAATCCTCCGGTGCGGAGTCCCCGTAGGGATCGACGGCCAGCCGCCAGGCCACAGCGCCCGCCTCCGGCAGTTCTCCCGTCGCCCCGGGACCGGGGAAGTCGAAGGCCGGGAGGCCGTGCAGTTCCTGCAGATGCTCGACGTGGGACATGGCGCTGGCCTCCTGGGACCCGAACACGGTGCGATGGTCGCGAAGAGTTCTACCAAGCCGCTCTGACATCGCAGGCGACGGGCTGCGCAAAGGCCGGTCCAGGGGGCGTTGTCAGACCCCCGGCGTAGCGTCGTGGACATCGATCGGTGAAGCGCCGACGGGGAGGGAGACACGCATGTACCGGCAGGGGGATGTCCTGATCGTGCCCGTGGCGGAGGCGGCTGTGCCGCCGGGGACGGACGAGTTGCCGCAACAGCCGCGGGACGCGCGGGGACGGCTCGTGCTTGCTCTGGGCGAGGTCACCGGACACGCACACGCGGTGGTCGGTCCGGGCACCTTGTTCCGGGAGGTCGCGCCGTTCGCAGCCTCCTACCTCCACCTCCCCGGGGGTGGGCGGGTGGTGCACGAGGAACACGCGGCGATACCGCTGCCCAAGGGCTGGTACCGCGTGGTGCGGCAGCGTGAGTACGTGCCCGGCGCAGTGCGCGTCGTGGCGGACTGAGACAGCGGGGGAGTGGAACGGTGAGGACGTCGACGGGCACCGCACAGGCGGACATGGTGGCGATGTGGCGCGAGGTGGCGGCGGCGACCGGCCCTGCGGACCGCGCGGCTGCCGAGGAGGGGGTGCGCCTGGCTTACCGGTTGGCCGGCCTGCCCGAACCGGAGCGCATCGTCTGGGCGGGCTCGCCCCGTGAAGGTGTGGCACTGGCGGCACGGCTCACAGCGGAGGGCGTGGCCGGCCGCAGCGTCCGCGAAGCGGTCCGCACTCGGCCGTGGGCCGCCGCTCGGGAGCGTGTCCTCGACCGGCTCGGGCCGACCGGCTGGGCCGGGCACTGGGCCCTGACGGGCGCTCAGCTGTGGGATGGCACGGTCATGCTGACCGAGCGCATACGGACCGGCGTAGTAGAGGCGTCGGCCGGTGCGGCAGAGGGAGAGCAGGCCGTCCGGCTTGTACTGTTCGACGCCGTCCTGGGCCAGCACGACGCGGCCTGGCTGGCAGCCTTCGACGGCCAGGACGGCGAGGGGGCGCTCGACGGGATCGCCGCGGTCGCTCGCGCCGCCGGATGGTGGTGGCCGTACGAGAAGACTGCGGTCGTCTGCGAACGCCCCGTGGAGCTGCACCGTGACGAGGCGGGCCGGCTCGACCGCGGGGACGGACCGGCGCTCGCCTTCCCCGACGGATTCGCGCTGCACGCCTGGCGCGGCATGCCGGTCCCCGCAGAATTCCTCGAAGGGCTCGCCGGGCTGACACCCCGGCGGATACGCGAGGAGGAGAATGCCGAACTTCGCCGCGTGATGCTGGAGTACTACGGCTACGACCGCTATCTGGAGGAGTCGGGGGCCGAACCCGTGCAGCGGGACGAGGCAGGTGTGCTGTGGCGCATCGAACTGGAGGGGGACGAGCCGCTGGTGATGGTCGAGGTCGTCAACTCCACCCCGGAGCCCGACGGCACCCACCGCACGTACTGGCTGCGGGTACCGCCGCGGACCCGGACCGCACGGGAGGGCGTCGCCTGGACCTTCGGACTGGAGGAGACCGATTACGCGCCGGAGAGGGAGACCTGAGCCGACTTCATCATGTCCGCGGCGAGGGACGCCGCTCCTGGGCCGAGTACGTCGCGGCTCGGGCCGACGCCCCGCAGCAACCACCCGGAGCCGGCGGCTGCCGATGAGGATCACGATTCGTGCAGCTGCTGAGTTGACCGATAAGGTGCCAGGTCACGACCGCACCCCGTTCGATCCACGGGCCGGTCAGGGCTCTGCCGCAGCCGGTGGCACCTCCCCGGCTGCTGTGCTGGTCTCTGCCTGCCCAGGCCCTGGGACACGGGGGCGATCTCACGGCGGGGCAGTCGGGCCCCGGCCGACGGGTCAGGAGGAACGAGTGGCACAGATCATCGCCGAGGTCTCACGGACGTTCAACGAGTTTCTGCTCTTGCCGAACCGGACTCGGACCGACTGCTCGGCTGCGACCGTTGACCTGCGCACGCCCCTGGTGCGGCACGTCTGGGGCGAGGTGCCGGCGATCGAGCTGCAGTCCCCGTTCACGTCCGCGATCATGCAGGCCGTCAGCACACCCGATCTCGCGATTGCGCTCGCGCGCAACGGCGGTCTTAGCTTCCTGCACCACAACCAGCCGATCCAGGACCAGGCTGCGGCGGTCCGCCAGGTGAAGAACTTCAAGGCCGGATTCGTCACCAGTGACACCAACGTCCATCCCGACGACAGCCTGAGCCTCCTGGTCGACGTCATGCGCCGCACCGGTCACAGCACCGCCGCAGTCACCCACGACGGGACCGCCCACGGCCGCCTGCTCGGCCTGGTGACCTCCCGGGACTTCCACCCTCAGCGCCATGACCTGGACGGACCGGTCAGCGGCCGGATGACCGCTGTCGCCGACCTGGCCCATGCCGGGCCCGACACCACACTTTCCGAGGCCAACGCGCGGCTTTGGGACGAACGGCTGGACTGCCTCCCGGTACTGGATACCGAGGGTCGACTGCAGCACCTGGTGTTCCGTTCCGACTACACGGACAACAAGCGCTTCCCGAACCAGCTCGTGGACGTTGCCAAGCGTCTGCGTGTGGGCGCGGGTATCAACACCCACGACTATCGAGAGCGCGTCCCGGCCCTGCTGGAGGCCGGCGTGGACGCGCTGTGCTTCGATTCGTCCGACGGGTACAGCGACTGGCAGGCACAAGCTCTGACCTGGGTGAAGAAGCACTATCCGGAGATCCCGGTCGGCGGCGGCAACGTGGTCGACGGCGAGGCGTTCACCTTTCTCGCCGAGGCGGGGGCGGACTTCGTCAAGGTCGGAGTGGGCGGCGGCTCCATCTGCATCACTCGGGACCAGAAAGGCATCGGCCGCGGCCAGGCCAGCGCTGTGTTGGACGTCGCGGCAGCCCGGGATGCCTTCCGCGAACGCACCGGCGAGTACGTACCAATCTGCTCCGATGGCGGGCTGGTGCACGACTACCACGTGGCCCTGGCGCTGGCGATGGGAGCCGACTTTGTCATGATGGGGCGTTACTTCGCACGCTTCGACCAGGCGGCCGGCGCAAAGTTGCCCACCGGCGACGGCTTCGTCAAGGAGTACTGGGGTGAGGGCTCGAACCGGGCCCGCAACTGGCGGCGCTACGGCCAGGGAGGCCAGGAGCTGGTCTTCGAGGAAGGCGTGGACGGCTACGTCCCCTACGCAGGCGACCTCAACGAAGGGCTCGCCCTGACCTGCACCAAGCTCAAGACCACGATGGTCTCCTGCGGCTCCAGAACCCTGCCGGAGTTCCGGTCCACGGCCCGGCTGACCCTCGTTTCAGACCAGAGCTTCCAGGAGAGCCACGCCAACGTCACCCTGCGGGACACCCCGGCGACCGTCTCCTGACAAGCTGCCGGGTGCAGACGAGAGGACTACTGGCCGGAGAGGGACAGCGCACGGTTGGGCCAACCCGCTCCCGCCAGTAATTCTCGGCCCGGACACAAGGTGCCGCCCCAGGGCCTGTCCGGAGCTGTGATCATGTGGCGGGGAAAAGGGTTGAGGGGATGATCATCGGGCTGCTAGGTTTCAGTCGACCGTGACACCGCCCGAGGAGGTGAGACCCATGAACGCTGTATCGACGTGGGTGCTCCCCCTTCCCGTCACGGCCGGCGATTGACGTAGACGTCGCCGGGAGCGCCTCGACCACAAGGCACTCCCGAAAGGCAACACCTCATGCACTCTCTGAAGTTCACCGCTGAGTCGTCGTCGAACGGCATGCTCGAACGCGATTTCACCGTGGGCGATGTCCCCGGCGTTCTCTGGTCGCCGGCCTCCAGCGCAGCCGGCCGAGCGCCCCTGATCCTGATGGCCCACGGCGGCGGCAATCACAAGAAGCACCCGGCGATGTCCGGCCGCGCTCGCCTTCTCGTGACCGGCTGCGGCTTTCACGTCGCCGTCATCGACGCGCCCGGCCACGGCGACCGGCCGCGCACAGCGCATGACGAGGCGGAAATCGCCGAGCTGTTCCGGGCGCGGGCGGCGGGCGAGCCGGAAGGACCGATCGTCGTGCGCTACAACGACCACCTGGCGGAGCTCGCCGTACCGGAGTACCAGGCGACCCTGGACGCCCTCCAGGAACTCCCGGAGATCGGCACCGACGGGCCGGTCGGCTTCTGGGGCATCAACATGGGCACCGCGATCGGCGTACCGTTCGTGGCGATCGAACCGAGGATCACCGCTGCGGTCTTCGGTCAGCACTGGCCCGATGTCCTGGCCGAGAAGGCGAAGCAGATCACCATCCCGATCGAGTTCGACCTGCAGTGGGATGACGAGCACATCTCGCGCGAGGAGGGTCTCGCGTTGTTCGACGCCTTTGCCTCGAAGGAGAAGTCGTTGCACGTGAACTCGGGCAAGCACAAGGAACTGCCCAGGTTCGAGGCCGACAGCGCGGTGCGCTTCTTCGCCCGGCACTTCGGCGGAGCGGTCAGCCGGACGGCCTGACGTGCGCGGTTGCGGCGTCCGGCCCACCAGCCGGACGCCGCAACCGCGGCCCCTGGTTGAGGCTGCCACCGTCGCAGTTGCGCAGCATGCTGGAGTACAGAGCCGCCTGGTACAGCCGCGAAGTGATCGCGCTCGACCGCTGGTTGCCCTCCTCCGAGTCCTCCTGAACGGGGCAGCCCCCTACGGAGCGAGCCGTAGGAGCCCCCTTCGTTTACGAGGGGGAGGAGGTCAATCGGGCCACACGGGCGCCCGCTTGTCGAGGAAGGAGGCGATGCCTTCGCGAGCCGCCGGGGACTGGGAGGAGACGGCCATGACCTCCCCGGCGATCTCGTAGGCATCGGACTCCGGACGGTCCAGCTGAGCGTAGAGGGCCTGTTTGCCCAGCGCCTTGCTGGCCGGGCTGCCGCGGGTGGCGCGGGCCAGCAGTTCCTCGACTGCCGCGTCCAGCTCCCCGTCGGGGACCGCTCGGTTGATCAGTCCCCAGTCGGCGGCGGTGCGAGCGTCGATCACGTCCCCGGTGAGGGCCATCTCCATGAGCCTTTTGCGTCCGATCGAACGGGCCACCGGAACGGCGGGCGTATGGCAGAACCAGCCTCCCTTGCCCCCGGGGAGTGCGAACCCGGCAGATTCTCCGGCTACCGCCAGGTCGCAGCTCGCCACCAGTTGGCATCCGGCGGCCAGGGCCGGCGCGTGCACCCTGGCCACCACTATCTGCGGTACGGAATGGATGAGCTGCATCAGGCCGGTGCACAGCTCGAGCAGTCCCCGGATGTCGTCGGTGTCCGCGGCCAGGACGTCGGCGAAGTCGTGCCCGGAGCAGAAGACCGGGCCATTGGCTGCCAGGACGATGCCCGTGGCCGAAGAGTCAGCCACCTCGGTGAGGGACTTGTGCAGTTCCCTGAGCATGCTCCAGCTCAGGGCATTTCTGCGTTCGGGGTGATTCAGGGTGACCCAAGCGGATTTCCCTCGAGCCGCCACAGTGAGGTATTCGTACGCGGCCATGCCCCCACCGTACGCCAGGGTAATGCGCCGCGCTCTGGCTCCCGAGTGGAAAACCCCGGTGTGCCTTGCTGCCAGCGGCCGACCTACGACCATACGCAGCTGCACTACTCTGACTACTCGCGCGACCTCCGGCACTCTCCGGTAGGTCTGCGGGTTGCAAGATCACCGGATTCCGTGGTGGCGATAACGCCACATTCATCTTGTAATTTTTAAAGCATCAAATCGGAATCCAAATACCGCGCCTCTCGGACGATGATTTCACTCATACGGTTGAGCAGTTGCTCAAGTTCAAAATGGCAGGCTGCCTCTTCTCCAAGCTTCCGAGTTGTGGTCAGGACCTCTGGGAGTTGCGGCGGTGTCCACCGCGGAGAGATCCTCGGCAGCAGTGGGGCCGTCACCTGGGTGTGAGAGCCCTGGCGAAGATCGCGTGCCCCGGAAGCCGGTGACGCCCGGAGGCCGATGCGCCGCCTGCCGCGCGATGACCGGGTCCCACATCGAAGCCGGGCGACAGGAGCTGGACCGTGAATGACACCACCTCCACGCGCATGCTCGTCGTCGGCGCCGGCCCGTACGCCCTGTCTGCGGCCGCGCTCGCCCGAGAGCACGGCATCGACACAGTCACAGTCGGGCGACCGATGGGCTTTTGGCGCGAGCACATGCCCGACGGGCTGCTGTTGCGTTCAGGCCCTGATTGGCACCTGGATGCCACCGGGGAGCACACCCTGCGGGCCTACCTGCGCGAGCGACGCCTTACCGCTGATGAGGTCGACCCGATCCCCGTCTCCGTCTTCCTCGGCTATGCCGACTGGTTCCGCCACGCGAAACAGATAGCGGTCCGGGAGGAGCTGGTCACGGGCGTCACCCGGCACGACGGCACGTTCGAGACCGAATTCTCCGGAGGTGGACGCGTGCGGAGCGACGTGGTGGTCGCTGCCCCCGGCGTCGGCTATTTCGGGGAGCTCCCGGGCTGGGCTGCCGAGGTGCCGCCTGACCGCGCCGCCCACAGCAGTGATCTGATCTGTTTCGACACGCTGTCGGGACGGCGTGTTCTGATCGTTGGAGGCCGGCAGAGCGCGTACGAGTGGGCGGCGCTGATCAGTGAGCACGGTGCGGAGCGCGTCGATGTCGTGCACCGCCATCCTGCGCCCCGCTTCGCCCCCGTGAGCTGGGACTTCTTTGACGACTACGTGGAGAACACGCTGGGCGTGGAAGGTTGGTGGCGGCGGCTGACGTCCACGGAGAAAGCCGCGATCCACACGCGGTGCTGGCAGGCTGGACGGGCGACGCTGGAACCGTGGCTGCCGCCGCGCCTGCCCTCTTCCGTCGTCCACGTCTGGCCGCAATGCCAGGTGGTGCACGTGGATGGCGGCGGGGGGAGCGGCGGCTGCATGAAGATCACCCTGTCGAACAGCGAAACTCTGCTGGTCGACCAGATAGTGTTCGCCACCGGATACGCAGCTGACCTCAACCGCGTCCCCTACTTGGCCGGCTTGCTCGACCAGATCGCCACCCGCAACGGCTTCCCGGTACTCGACGAGGGCTTCCAGACCACTGTGCCCGGCCTCTATCTCACCGGCTTCGCGGCCACTCAGGACTTCGGCCCCTTCTTCGGCTTCGTCAAAGCCGCACCGGCATCCTCCACCGTTCTTCTGCGGGCGCTCCAGTCGCGCTGGAGCTGACCGACACGCTCCCGGTGTTCTTGGCCATGGGGCGACCAACCGGCGCCGGCGAAACAGCTTGTCCAATTCACAGGACCAGGGTGACTGGGCATGCCGCGGGGGAGCGTGGCCGGTGGCCGGACGTCACTGGTACACCCCACCCGGCCGGGGCTTGGACGGTGCGAGGAGCTGTTTGACGGTGACGAACGTGTAGCCGCGGGCTTCGAGAGTGGAGATGAGGCCGGGAAGCGCGGCGACCGTACCGTTGTAGCCACGATTGGTCGGGTCCACCCGGTCGTGCAACAGGATGATCCCGCCGGGGCCGGTCTGGGCCAGGATCCGGCTGGTGATCAGTGCGGAGTCGGTGGTCTGGTAGTCAGATCCGCTGGCGCTCCACAGGACCTGTGCCATGCCGAGCTGCCGGCAGATCGCGGTGATGGCCGCGCTCGTGCGGCCCTGTGGCGGGCGCAACAGGACCGGTCGACGGCCGATGACCCTGGCCACGGCATCGCGGCCCTGGATGATCTCCTTGCGCGCCTCGGCCGGGCTGATCTCGGTGAGGATCTGGTGGGACCAGGTGAGTGTCTCCACCTCGTGGCCTTCTGCGGCCATCCGCCTGACGGTCACCGGGTATCTCATGACATGGTTCTTGCCAAGCGTGAAGAACGTGGCGTGCGCGCCGTACCGGCGCAAGATGTACAGGATCTGTGGGGTGCGAACGCTCGGTGAGTCGTCGAAGGTAAGCGCTACGCACTTCGCTTTCCGGCAGTCGACGGACCCGCCGGGGCGCCGGGCGGGCCCGGTCGTCGCGCCGCTCGCCGACGGCATCTGCCCAGTGACTCCAGCCCGCGGGGTCACATCGTTGCTGCCACCGCAGCTGCACAGGCCGAAAGTCAGCACTGCTGCGGTCACCATGGCGGCCACCCTTGTGACTGCTCCCTGCATTCGATAGGTCGCAGTCCGGGTATTCCGAACGCAGCGGTCTCCGGCTCCTGGCGAAATATTCCGGGTTGGCTTTGATTCGAGAGCACCTCGATGAGACGGACGAGGCATATTTGGAGATTAGCCCGGACGGGTTGCGCGGGCACCTGGGATGACTCCGAGGCGGCTCCGCTCACGGGTCATGGGCGAGGTCATGGGCGAGAACGTGCAGATGGTGCCCAACGGGATCAGCCGGATCAGCTCTTCTGTCACCTGCGGCACCACGGCAGGCTCGAGGCGTGGTGGTGACGGGCGGCGTCTGCCTCGGCCCGTACCGCCAGGCAGGCGGACGCCGGAGGGGCGGCTGCTCGTACTTCCGGTCCTCGTCTCTGAGCCTCCGTCTCCGCCGGCCTGGGGCTTCGACACCTGGTGAGGCGGACGGCAACGCGACTGTCGGACGCCCCCGCTGACCTGGCTGACCCCTGCATCTGGCTGGGTTGTGGCACGAGCCTCAGCCGACGACAGTCGGCCACGATGGCGGGTGCGCCGTCCGACCACGGACGTGTAAGTCTCGCTGTACCCCCCAACGGCCTTGGCCACGCTACCGGCTTGTGGTCGTCGGCCGGACGCCAGGGCCGTTGCGTGGCGGGGGTGCCGGAGCGCCGTGCCTATGAGATTTCAGCTTGGGAATCTGCGATCATTCGCGGCGGCCGCTGGGGAGGGGCTGTTCCGTCCAGATGGACTTGCCGGTGGGGGTGTGGCGGGTGCCCCAGCGCTGGCAGAGTGCGGAGATGAGTTGCAGGCCGCGGCCGCCCTCGTCGGTGGGGGAAGTGTGGCGGATGTGCGGCGTGGTCATCGGTGCCGTCGGGGTGGGCCACCGCCGGGGGCGGCTGACCGGCGCTGGCGTACGACAGAAGCCGGGTCACCGGGTCGTAGATGCCGTACAGGCAGGTCACGAAGACGTCGGTTCCCTTGCTCGCCGACGATGTCGTTGAGGTGGCCGAGGATTTCGTCGGGCGGCAGCTCCAGCTCCGAGGGGGTGCGGACGGCCGTGCGGAGCCCGCCCATGGTAGCGGCCTCGGCCATGCCGTGGCCCATGACGTCGCCGATCACGAACGCCACCCGGGCCGCGGAGAGCGGGATCACGTCGTACCAGTCGCCGCCGACGTCGGTTCCCTGCTTGGCCGGCTGGTAGCGCGCCGCTGCCGTCACCTCGGGCAGCGTGGGCAGTTCCTGCGGCAGCAGGCTGCGCTGGAGGGTACGGGCCCGGGTCGTCGCCTCGTCGTAGAGCCCGGCCCGCTCCAGGGCCTGCGCGATCAGTCCGCTGAGCGCGGTCAGCAGCGTTCGTTCGTCATCGTCCAGCACCCGCGGTCGCCCGAAGGAGATCACCGCCGCGCCGCTTCCGCGCCCCGATACCGCCGGCGGCAGAAAGGCCCACGCCTGCGTGCCGCCCTCCCTGATCAGGATGTCGGTCCCCGGGTAACGCTTCAGGAACTCCTCCGGGGATGAGAGGTGGACGGGGGTGCGGGTACGCAGTGCGTCTCCCACCGGGTTCCTGGTGTCCCTCGCTGCCCATTGCCCGTCCAGCAGTCGGGTGAAGTGCGGGCGGCGGTGTCAGCTCTGATTGTGCGGGGCGGGAGAAGGTGCTGCCCCGCTGTCGTCAGGGTCCTGCTGTACCCCGGCGGTGGGTTTCGGCGCAGCCGGTTCCGGCAGGGTTCTGAAGAGCAGCCAGGCCAGGGCGGGCATCGCGATCAGCGGGGTCAGGGCCGTCTGGAGGGAGGTCGCGTCGGCGATGCTGCCGAGGACCGGGCTGGTGAGGCCGCCGACGCTGACGGCGAGCCCGAGAGTGACGCCGCTGGCCGTGCCGACGCGCGCGGGCAGGTAGTCCTGGCCGAGCGTGACCTGCAGGGAGAACGGAACGTACAGGCCGGCCGAGGTCATCGCCACGAACAGGTAGAGGGCGGGGCCGGGGGCGTACACGACGCCCGCGACGGCGGCGACGGTCATCAGGTACGACCTGCGCACCGTGGTGATCCGGCCCCAGTGGTCGGCCAGCCTGCCGCCCAGCACGGTGCCCACCGCTCCGCCGATGTAGAGCACGAAGAGCGCCGCGGTGCCCGCGGCCATGCCGCCTCCTGTGTGCTGCTGTGCGTAGAACGGTATGAACGTGCTGAGGCCGATGAAGGTGACGGAACGGAAGACCACCGCCAGCGACAGCTTCACGAAGGAGACCTTGTCATCGGTCCCGGCTCTTGCAACGGCTCCTGGACCGCTGGGTCCCGTGCTCGTCAGGGCGCGCAGGACCGGAAGGCACAGCACACTGCCTGCGAGGGCCGGCAGCACCAGCGCCGGCGTGCACCGCAAACCGCCGACGGCCATCACGGTGGAGACCATCAGCGGCGCCAGCGCGAAGCCGATGTTGCCGCCGACGGAGAACCAACTCATCGCGATGTGGCTGCCCCCGCTGGCCTTCCGCGCGACGCGGGCAGACTCGGGATGATAGGCGGCAACTCCGATGCCGGAGAGGGCGAAGAACGCGAGCGTGAGCGCGTAGCCGTGGCTGAGGCCGCTCATTGCGATCCCCACTCCGCCCAGGAGTGTGCTCGCCGGCAGCAGCCAGGGCATGGCCCGCCGGTCGGTGAGCACGCCGAACAGCGGTTGTGCCACTGAAGACAGCAGTGACGCGGCGAGCACGATGCCCGAGGCAGCGGCGTAGGTGTAGTCGCGCTCGGCGACGAAGAAGGGGACGAGCGCCGACACGGACCCCTGGTAGACGTCCACGCACGCGTGCCCCAGCGACAGGAGGGAGATTGTTTTCTTCATTGACACGCAGCCATGGTCACGGCCGGGCATCGGGTCAGACTTCCGATAATCTGCCAAGTAATGACGCAGATCCGCCATCAGTCGGTGGCACCGACTCGCATGCGCTGGCTTGCACCCGGCGCCGGCATAGACGCCCACCGCCACGATGACCACCAGATCGCCTACGCCAGCCGCGGAGTGCTGGCCGTCACCACCGACGCGGGCACATGGGTGGCACCGGCCAACCGCGCCATCTGGATACCGGCCGGAGCCCCGCACGCCCACCGAGCCCACGGCAAACTTGAACTGCACCTCGTCGGCCTGCCTCCCACCGACAATCCGCTCGCCCTCGACTACCCGACGGTCCTCAAGGTCAGCCCCCTTCTACGGGAACTGATCCTCGCCTACACCCGCGACACCGAGGCCGGCGGCAGCTCTCAACGGGTCCGGCTGCGAGCTGTCCTGCTCGACCAGTTGAGCATCTCCCCCCAGCAGCCCCTGCACCTGCCCGCTCCCACCACTCCCCGCCTCAGGGCACTGTGCGACATCCTGCAGGCCGACCCGGCCGACAACCGCACCCTGGCTGCACTGGGCAGGCAGGCCGGAGTGAGCGACCGTACGCTGTCCCGGCTCTTCCAGGCCGAGTTCGGTATGACCTTCAGCCAATGGCGCACCCAACTACGCCTTTACCACGCCCTAGTGCTCCTCGCAGAGGACACACCGGTGACCGCGGTGGCCCACCTGTGCGGCTGGTCCTCCGCCAGCGCCTTCATCGACGTCTTCCGCCGCGCCTTCGGGTACACACCGGGGTCTCTCAGGACCCCGGCTCCGCAGCAGAGCCGCACTTGGTGAACCCAACCTCCTCACTGTCACACCGGGGCAGGACGTGTTCTCCGGCGGCAAGGCCGAACCGCCCGTGGAATCAATGGACATGGTGCGCCGCATCGCACCCGTACGCGCACGACGTGCCGAGACCGGCCTTCGACGCGCCTGAGGCCGCCCGCCACAGTCGGCCCTGGGTCGGCAATCCCTTCGTGCCGGGGTCAGTGCGTCTGACGTTGCCAGACCGAGGGGCTGACGCCTCGGGTGCGCTTGAACGCCACACTGAAGGCGAAGGGGTCCTCATAGCCGACCTCGTGGGCCACGGCGGCGACGGTCGTCTCGGTGTCCCGGAGCAGGTCCGCCGCTACGGTCATGCGCCAGCCGGTGAGGTAGGTGAGCGGGGGTTCGCCGACCAGCGCGGCGAAGCGGGCTGCGAACGCTGCGCGGGACATGCCAACCCGGGCGGCCAGCTCGGCGACCGTCCACCGACGAGCGGGGTCCTCGTGCAGCAGGCGCAGCGCCTCACCGGTTCCCGCGACACCGAGCAGGACGACGTTGAGCATCAAAGTGGCTGCCCACGAGGTGATGACGGTGATGACGGGGACCGTGATCGCTTTGCGGGACAAAGGGGCGGCGGCCAGGTTCCGGGGTGGGAACGCCGTGCTCGGTGTCGGTCGGGTGCCGGGGATGCCGGTCGGCGTGGTCCGCCCGGTGGCGGGGCCTGCTGGGCTCGACGGCCGGCGGGAGGTTCGGGGAGGGCATGGCGCCTTCTTGTCGACTGTGTGGCCGCGAGGACCGGCACGGGCCGGGCGGGTGCCGGTCCCCGCAGCAGGGCACGGGAATTGCGGTGGGTTGGAAGAAGCAACCGTCGAAGGGGAGGGTGCGGCCGGTGATGCAGTCGGCGTCGTCGGAGGCGAGGAATGCGGATCCGGCGGCAACCTCCTGGGGCTGCGCGAGCGGCCGAGCGCGCCGTGCACCTCGATCCACTGGGGCAGGGACACGGTGCCGCGGAGTTTGGGGTGCTGGTGGCCGGGGCCGTGTTCGGCGGCCATGTCGGTGGCGGTGCCCCCGGGAGCGATGGCGCTGTTGGTGATGCCGCGCCGGCCCCGTTCGGCGGACAGGCGTCGGCGCGCAGCCCGTAGGCACGGGCGCCGTCGGCGCCGAGCGCGGAGACGAGGTCCTGCGCCGCCCACCGTGGCGGGCGAGACGCCGAACAATGGCGGCGAGCTGCCGCGCGGTCATGAGCTCACCGAGCGCAGAAAGTGAGCCGCAGTACGATCTCGCCGTCGTCGATCTCCCCGGTGGGCTCGAACCCGAACTTCTGGTAGAAGGGCCACGGTTCGCCGTCGCCGGGCTCGTAGCTGGTCAGCAGCTCGGTGGCGCCGTCCGCGCGAACCAGTGCGGCGATCTGCGTGAGCGCCTCTCGGCCGATCCCTCGCCTCTGGTACCGCTTGTCGACAAGGAGGCGCCAGAGGAAGTGCCGCCCTTTGAAAGGACCAGCCGGCGGTTTCCACGACATCATCACGAAGCCGACTGGCTCCTCTCCGCGGTACACGGCGCGGTACCAGGGATTGGCCTCCGGTTTCCTTGCCGCCTCCTTGAGCGACTTGGAAACCGAGGCGACGAATTGCTTCTGGTCGCCTCGGACGCGGAGGGCACGAACGGCATCCTCGTTGTCGTCGGTGATCTCCCTCAGGTGCACGCCTGGGGACCTCATGCCACATCCCTTCCTGCATCCGGCAGCTGCCCCATCCGGGCTGGTGTGAAGAGCCGCCACCGGGCGGCATTTCCTTCCGCGTACGCGTTTTCAATGACGCCAGGTCGGGCGTCTTCGCAGCGTATTCGACACAGGCGATCTGGGGTGTGACTGGCACGCCGGGCTGTGACCGCGCCCAAGGCAGCTCCTTGTGAAAAGCCGTGCGATCCTCGGCCGGCCGCCGGAATCTCATCCGCGCTCGCGGAGGTACGCCTCCAGCTCGGCGGCCCCGGCCGGCATCGCGCGCCCTCGGGCGGACAGCCGGCCGTGCCAGTCGCGCAGGGTGGCTTTCAGCGGCTCCGGACCGCCTGCCGCCCGCACCTGGGCGATCAGCGGGGCGATCTGCCCCAGCAGGTGGCCGCCCCGCCTGAGCTGGTGCGCCGGCCGGGCGTCCCGCACGTCGGCCTCGTCGTAGACGCGGTATCCGGTCCGCGGGTCGCGGCGCGGGCGCACCAGCCCGGCGCGCTCCCACTTGCGCAGCGTCGCGGGCCGGATGCCGAGCTCCCCTGCCGGCGGGCCGATGAACCTGCCGGCAGGCCCGGACACTGCGTTGGGCTCGGACACCGCAGTGGGCTCCAGGCCGCGGAGGGCACGCTCCACGCCGACACCTCACCGGCCCGCATGACGCGGCTGGTGGGCCTGCGGGACCAGATGATGGCCGACAACCTCCTCGCCCTCGCCGAACGGGGCCCGGCGCTGGTCCACGCCCACAACGGCCACCTTCAGCGAGAGAAGAGCACGATGCGGATGGGCGACCTGCCGCTGGAGTGGTGGATCGCCGGCGCGCTGGTGAGCACCCGGCTCGGCGAGGGGTACGCCTTCGTGGCCACGGCCCTCGGTACGATCCGGCACCAGGGAGTGGACATCCCGCCGCCGGACACCGTCGAAGGACTCCTGTACGCGCTCCCGGAGGACCGCTGCGTCATCGACGCCCCGCGGCTGGCCACCGCACCGCCCTCGGCGACACGCGGCCCGCTCCCCGTGTGTCCCCGTATTACGGCTACTCCCCGCTCGACCCGGCCCACCTGGCCGGAAACGACGGGATCGTGTTCGTCAAGGACGTCCCACAGATCTGGCGCTCCTGACTTCGGCTCGTCAGGGAGTTCTTCTCGAAATCCCTGAGCGTCACCCTGCCGAGCCAAAGCCGGTAACGACCACCCAACCCCCACCGGGCGCCAGGCCAGGGACCGACGTGGTCGAATCCGGAGTCAAGACTGGTCCGGAGTCAAGAGCGGTCCGGCAGGACACGTGGCCCGCCGGACCGTTCGAGTGGTGGTGGCTTCACGAGTTGAGGGCTTGAGGCGTCTTTCTCGGATTCTCCGCAACCATCCGCTGCTGCAAGCGACTCGTCCACCCGACCGCACAGGAGGCGGTCTCAGTGCCAGCCGGTGCAGGCCTGGCCCACGGTCTGGATGGTCACGCATGCCCGGGCCGTGAGGTTCATGTCATCGACCATCATCGTGAACGTGTCGGAGCCGGAGCTGATCGTACTGGTGTACGTCAGGCCCTGCGAGTTCTGGACCAGCGCCGAGTCCGAGGGGATGCCACTGATCAGTTGCGCCCATGCCGCCCGGCAGTCCGGGTTGTACCGCAGTCTGATCAGCCGTCCGAAGTAGGATTTGTCCTCGAGGGTGCGCACATTGCCCGAAGCGCAGCCCGTCGTGTTGGGGTTCTGGCCAGAGCACGTGGAGCCCTGGCACGTCACCGCTGCCCTGGCGGGAGTTGCAGTGGAAGCAGGCGAGTCCCAGACCGCTGTCCCGACGATCACTGAAGCAGTTGCCGCGAGTACAGCCAGGCGCCTTCTTGCGCTCATGCCTGTTCCTTCCTGAACGAGACGGCTGGGGCTGAACTCCGACCCGCCCGGATTTTGCGGTGTGCGCCCCTCCGGTCGCGAGGGGGCCTCGTCTCTCTTGTACGGGCCGTAAGGAGAACCGAGATGGCTCTGCGAAGGCTCATCATGCCGCCATGACTGCCCACCGATGAATCCCGTTATTCCCGTACAAATAAGTCGTATGACCAGCTCAGCGCTATGGCGACCGCGGCTGCACCGCCGACCCACCGGACTTGTGTGCAGAAGACGGACGCCCGGCGGGCACGCCGGTGCCCCGGTGCACCGGTGATCCGTGATCCGTCGTTCGCCCTCGTCTCGGGTCAGCGGGACCGCGCCGAGCCGTGGGTCAGGGCGGCCGCACAGTACGTGTCCGGGTTCGGGCCCCTCGGCACCGGGGACTTCGCCGAGGCCGAGCGGGCGTTCCGTACGGCTGCCGCGGCGTTCCGGGCGCTGGGCGACAGATGGGGTGCCGCGCTTGCCCTGGACGCCCTCGCAGGTCTGGCGGGCGCACGCGGCGACCGCGAGGAGGCGGTCGCGCTCACCGACCAGGCGCTCGTCCTCGCCGAGCAGTTGGGCGCCTGGAGGACTGCGCCGACCTGCTGGTCAACCGGGGCGACCATCGTGTGGACACCGACACGGCGGCGGCGCGTGCCGACTGCGCGACGGCCGCCGAGTTCGCCCGCCGCGCGGGCAGCGCCTCCGCTCTGGCGGCCGCCCGGCGCGGGCTCGGCGACATCGCTCTGCTGGAGCGGGACCAGTCCACGGCGGAGGAGCTGTACACGCAGGCCCTCGAACAGCTCGACCCGCACTGGGTGGAGGGGCTCGGCAACCGTGTCCGAACACTGGCCGGACTCGGCCGGATAGCTGAAGCCCGCGGCGACGAGGCCGGGGCCCGGGCCCGCTATCGGGAGGCCGCCGAGGCCACGGCCGCGACAGGGGCGGCGCTGCCCGACGTACTGTGCCTACTGGGTCTGCCCGAACCTCTCGTCGAGGCGGTGAGCCGACGGTGAATCGCCGGTGAGCGCTCGGGTGCAGGCTCGGCAACTCCTCGGGTATGTGAGGCAGGTGGCCCTGCGCCGTATGGGCTCCCAAGCATCTGGGGCCTGTTGAGGCACATCCGGCACGTAGACCACGCTGTGCCGCGCCAAGACCCCCACCGGCCACAGCGGAGGCCGTCGCGCTCATCTCCGAGCGGTAGGCGGAGGGGCGAACCGCTCCGAAAGGGCGGCGCAGCCCGGTCGCGGTGACGGTCGTGGCGACCCGTCAGGTGCGGCTCGGTGCCGGTTCCGGCTCCGGCTCGGAAGGGCGTGCTGACGCGCGGCGGGGGAGCAGCAGTGGGGTCGCCAGCAGGAGCACGCCGGCCAGGCCGATGGCCGTGCGCGGGCCGAGCAGGCCGCCCAGCACGCCCCAGACGGCCGTCAGGAGCGCGGTCGAGGCTTTGGTCGTCACTGCCCAGGCGGACAGGGTGCGGGCGACCCGGTCGGTCGCGGTGCGCTCGAGGCGGTAGGTGGCGTAGACGGGGTTGAAGACCCCGCAGCAGAAGATGAGCCCGAGCTCGACGCCCATCACCAGCAGCAGCCCTGCGGCGCCCGGCCCCAGGAAGGCCAGGCCGACGGGCCAGAGCGCGCGCAGCGTCCCGACCACGACCAGGACCTGGTGCTGCCCGAGACGGGTGACAAGCGGTCGGGCCAGCCGTGAACCGAGCAGCCCGCCGATCGAGGGCGCGGCGAAGGCGAGGCCGTACTGCCATGGTGTGAACCCGAGTCGAGCGAGCATCAGGACGGCCAGCAGCGGCTGGACGGCCATCACCAGGCCGTTGAACAGGGCGGTGTTGAAGAACAGCGGACGCAGCGTCGCGTCGGCGAGGATGTACCGCCAGCCGTCGAGCAGGTCCCCGGCCCGCATGCGTGCGGCCTCGCGACGCTCTGGCCGTGGCTCGTGCCCACCCGTCGCGCGGATGCCCAGGGCCGAGAGCAGGTAGCTGACCGCGTCGGCCACCACCGTCGCCACCGGACCGAGGAGCCCGATCGCCGCGCCGCCCAGCGGCGGCCCGATGATCGTGGTCGTCCAAGTCGTGGACTCGAGTCGGGCGTTGGCGACGAGCAGGTCCTCGGCCGGCAGCAGCGTCTTGAGGTACGCGCCGGAGGCGGCGCGGAAGGTGATGTCGGCCGCCGCGACGACGACCGAGACCAGCAGGAGCTGAAGGAACGTGAGCACGCCGAGCGCGAAGGCGGTGGGGATCGTCAGCAGCGCCGCGAACCGCACCAGGTCCATCGCGATCAGCACCGGCCGCTTTCGGCGGAACTCCACCCACGGGCCGAGCGGCACCGCCACGGCCGCGCCCACCGCAGTCCCCACGGAGGAGAGCGCGGCGACCTCGGCCGGTCCGGCGTGCAGTACGCGGATGGCGATCAGCGGGAACGCGCCGAAGGCGAGCCACGTGCCGAGCGCGCTGGTCCCGTACGCTCCCCAGAGCCACCCGAACCGCCGCCCCAGCCGATGACCGAGCAGATGTCCCAGCCGGTGCCCGCTCCTCATGTCCGACGCCCCCCGCCACTCGCCTGCACAACCGATTCGCGATCGGTGGCATCAAAGCGAGCGCCATACGCAGGGGTCAAACAACCGCTGGGCCGCCGGCCACAACCAGCGGTTGTGGCCGTAGGGTCACCGGCATGGACCTCGACACCGTCCGGACCTTCGTCGCCGCCGCCGACACGGGGCAGTTCCAGGAGGCCGCGGCCGAGCTGGCGGTCACCCAGCAGGCCGTCTCCAAGCGCATCGCCGCGCTGGAGCGCAGCCTCGGAGTACGGCTGTTCACCCGCACCGCGCGCGGCGCCGAGCTCACCATCGACGGGCAGGCCTTCCTGCCCCATGCGCGCGAGCTGCTGCGCGTCGCCGAGCGCGCGGTCGCGTCCGTGCACACCGGCCGCCGGCCGCTGCGTGTCGACGTGATCGCCTCGCGCGTCGCGCCGTCGGGTCTGATGCGCGGATTCCACCAAGCGCACCCCGAGATCGACCTCGACGTGGTGATGCTGTTCGACGTCGAGACGGCCGTCGCCGCCATCCGGTCCGGTGCGATCGACGCCTCCTTCCGCGCCGTCGCCATGCCCGGTCGCCCTCTTCCCGAGGACATCGAGTCCGTCCGGGTGCTCGACGAGCCGCTCCAGCTCCTCACCGGTCCCGCCCACGCGCTGGCGGGCGCCCGGTCGGTGACCCTCGCCCAGCTCGCCGGACACCGGATCTGGATGCCCGGCATCGTCCCAGGTACCGAATGGGCCGCCTACTACGACGACCTCGTCGCCGAGTTCGGCCTCTCCATCGAGGCGACCGGCCCCAACTTCGGCTCCGACGCGCTCCTCGACACCGTCGCCGACACCCCGGCCCTGGCCACCTTCATGAGCGAGCAGACCCGCCTCGTCTGGCCCGCCGACCACGGCCTGCGCCGCATCCCGGTCACCGACCCGACCCCCATCTACCCGCACTCACTGCTCTGGCACCGCGACAACCCCCACCCAGCGCTGGCCACCCTCCGCGCCCACCTCGCCGCCGCGGCGGCCGGCCACGACGCCGCCGGGACCTGGACACCGGGCTGGGTGCTTCCGCGCTGAACGCCGCCGCGTCTGCGGCATGCGGATTCGCCGCGGCGGTGGCCGTGCCCGCCGCTGCCGGGGAGCAACTGTCCCGTCAGGAAACCCCCCGCGGGACGACCCAGGTTCTCAGCGCTGCTGGACGAAGGCGCGGCCTTCGTGGCGATTGACCGAGCAGGAGCGTTTCTCCGCAGCTGTCACTTGCGGGTCCTCACCACGACGGCGTTGTTCTTGCCGTCCGTACCGTTCTCGGCGGGACCGGTGACGGTGTCCTCGAAGAACCAGTAGTAGTGGCCCCACTCAGGGCTGTCGTAGTGCGTCTGCCGGGTACCGGTGGCTTACTGCATCACCTGCGCCCTGGAGCCCGGCCGGCCGAGGCTACGGCCGCGACGAGTACCCGCGCCAGCTCTGGCGGCGCCGCATCCGGCCCGCGATCGCCGAGCGTGGCCAGTCGCACGGCTCCGCCCTGGGCGCCCATCGCCGGTCGTCGAACGCAGCGCCTCCTGGCTGCACGGCTTCCGCCGCTTGCGCAGCCGCTGGGAAAGGCGCGACGGGCGAGGCGTTCCCTGGCCTCGCCGTCTGCTTGATCACCCATCACCATGTCCAACGCCTCTGTCAGGGCCTTTCAGGCCGGCCGCCGCGCGAAGCCCGTCGGCCCGGCGAAGACGAGGGAGATCGGCGCTGGACGGCTACCGTCACCCTCGCGGCACGCCCGGAGACGACCCCGCCGCGCCGGGTGGCCCGGGCCATTGCCAGGAGACGCGGAGAGGATCCCTCCGGCGGCGGACGAGCCGATGCCGCATGCTGACCCTATGGGATTGTTCGCCGCGGATCCGGCCTGCACCTTCTGCGGCATCGTCTCCGGCCGAGTGCGCGCGAGCCGGGTGTACGAAGACGCGGAGGTCCTGGCCTTCATGGAGATCCATCCGGCCACGCCCGGTGATCTCCTCGTCATTCCCAAGGCGCATGCGGCAGGTCTGGGCCGATGGCAACCAGCAGGTGCCGATGACGGCCCAGCCCAAAGTGAAGAGGCTGCCGGGCGCCTCGCTGCGGCGGTGCGAAGTCCTGCTCGAGCAATTCGGCGGATGCTGTTGGCCCTGGCTGATGGAACGTCGCCCTGGGCCGTTCTCGCTTCCACCCGCACACCGAACCCTGGGGGCAATGATGACGGACAGTGCCGACCCCGTGGGGCTGTGGTGCTCGCAGCCACCACCAGTGCGCCCGGAGCCGTGGCCCGACGGGCAGCCACAGGCAGGCCACGTCTGCCTCGGAGGGCCGCAGTTCGTCTTGGTCCAGCCGTGTGGGTGGAGGTGACAGCGCGATGAGATCGCTGTTCGGTCGTCCGAGTCTGCGCCCTTATTCCAGCTATATGCAGCGTTCGGTGCTCAACCCTGATGGTCTGACCGCGCGCTTTTTGGGAACCAGTTCGCTGTTGCTCTCCGATGGGGACACCACACTCCTGTGTGATGGATTCGTCACCAGGCCCGGGTTGTTGCGCGTCGTGCTGGGCCGGATCGGACCTGATCGGGCGCTTGTCAGGGATGCGATCGGGCGGTTGGAGGCCCACTCACTCGCGGCGGTGTTCTGCGCGCATACTCACTACGACCACGCTCTGGACGCTCCGGTGTGGTGTCTGGAAACGGGCGCTGATCTGGTCGGTTCGGAGTCCACGGCCAACGTAGGGCGCGGTGTGGGCCTGCCCGAGTCGTCGCTGAGGGTGGTCGAGGGCGGCGACGCGCTGACCTACGGCCGGTTCGAGTTGACCTTCCTGGACTCCGTGCACAGTCCCGGCGACCACTACCCGGGAACGGTCGACCAACCACTGGTCCCGCCCGCTCCGGCGCGTGCCTGGAAGACCGGCACGGCTTTCTCCGTGCACGTTTCCCACCCGCGGGGCAGTGTGCTGGTGCACGCCAGCGCGAATCACCGGCCCGGAATGCTCGCCGGCTGCCAGGCTGACGTCGTCTACCTCGGCGTCGGGCTTCTCGGCAAGCAGTCGCCCGAGTTCGTACGCACCTACTGGGATGAGGTCGTGGGCGCGAGCGGCGCACGCCGGGTCGTCCTCGTGCACTGGGACGACTTCTTCACCGGCCTGGACCGCCCGCTGCGGCCGATGCGCTCCTTCGCCGACCGGTTCGACACGGCAATGGACCAACTGCTTCCCTTGGCCCGCCGAGACGGTGCCGAAGTAGTGCTTCCGATCGTCTGGCAGCCAACCGACCCGCTCGCTGGGCTGACCTGACCCGCGTGAACGGAGCCGGGCAAGGCACTGATCTGTGGCCATCGCTCACTACTCGCCGGCCGGACCGAGGTTGATGCCGTCGTCGAGACCGGGGACTTCCTGGGCAAGGATGGCCGCGGGTCTTCGAACGCATCGGACGCCAGGTCCAGGCGCTCGGAGTGCCCGAAGCCGCCCAGTTCACCGCAGCGTCCGCGCTGATGAACCGCATCCTCGGGGTGGCGGGCCAGAATGCCGCTTGACCGCTGACCGCGTGGCAGTGCTCGCATGCCTGGGCGACGGCCCAGGGCACGCCATGGCGGCGCGCGTTCGTCCACAGCTGCCACGCCTTGGTCACCCTGTACTCGGTCTCCGGACCGCATGCGGCGCAGCGCCTTTACGTATGTGATCCGGCCGAGTCGCACTACTACTTCGCACGTTCGGCCGCCGCCCTTCACACGCCGCGCGAGCGGGTACGGAAAGCGATCGTCTCCACCCACCAGGCGCTCGCCCTGATCCGCCTCGACGAACCACAGGCTGCATCCCGGTTCTGCATGAGTGCGTGGCGCGCGGGCGTCCTGGGCGGGGCCGGGGGCGGGCAAAGTACGGGTGAGGAGGGGGAGCGGGGGAGGAGACTGGAGGCCGGTCACGGTGAGGCGGGGATGGGTGAGTGGCAGCACAGCCGTCAGAGCGCGCGGCGCGCGGTGAGATGTGCAGGTTGCTGATCGAGGGGCTGGAGCGATCGCGGCTGAGCAAGACGGATCTTGCCGTTCAGACAGGGTTGGGGCGTACGACGGTCCATGCGGCGTTCCAGATCAGCGGAGCGCTTCCCTCGGCGCGGACGATCAGTGTGCTGGCTCGGCGGCTGCGTTTGCCGGTTGAGGAATTGTTGCGTCTGCGGCGTGTCGCTGCCGGGCAGTTGGTGTCCGGTGACGTCGGTGGTGTCCTGGGCCTGCCGATCGGTCACTGGGACCCCCATGATCTGGAGGTTCATCCTGCTCATCCGGTGGGTGTCGGCGAGCTCTGCGATCATCCGGGGCGCAGGGTGGTGCCCAGCTATGTCGAGCGTGCCCATGACCAGGTGCTCGCCGCCGCGGTGCGCGATGCCAGGGCGGGCCGCAGCCGTCTGCTGATCGTGGTGGGGGCGTCTGCGACCGGTAAGACCAGGGCGTGCTGGGAGGCGGTGCAACCACTGGCTGAGGAGGGGTGGCGGTTATGGCATCCCATCGAGCCCGCACGGGCACGGGCCCTGGCGGCCGGTTTGGAGCGGGTGCGGGCGCGCACGGTGGTGTGGCTGAACGAGGCCCAGCACTACCTCGGAGATCCGCTCAGGGGCGAGGATGTGGTGGCGGGGCTGCGCAACCTGCTGGCGAGCCCTGAGCGCGGACCCATCCTCGTCCTGGGAACGCTCTGGCCTCAGTACGCCGAGTGGTTCATGCGGTTGCCGGCCGCGTTGGTCGACGATGAAGCCGAGTACCGCAGTACCCGGCACCTGCTGGCGGGCAGGATGGTCACCATCCCGGACGCCTTCGACGAGGAGGAGCTGTACCGGGCACGGGTCATCGCCCAGGACGATTGCCTGCTCGCGGACACCCTCACCCGGGCGGGCGCGGACGGCCGGGTGACCCAGGATCTTGCCGGGGCACCGGAACTGCTGCGCCGCTATGTGCAGGCACCACCTGCTTGCAGGGCGCTGCTGGAAGCGGCGATGGACGCGCGCCGCCTGGGAGTGGGCTTGCGCCTGCCGCAGGCCTTCCTCAGCAGCGCAGCGATCGGCTATCTCAAAGATCACGAATACGAGGAGCTGGCCGAGGACTGGGAGGAAGCGGCCTACGCCGACCTGGCCAGGCCCGTGCACGGCAGGCATGCGCCGTTGCGGCCCACGCGTGTGCGCCCCGACTTCCACCCGGCCAGTGACGTAAGCCGGCCAACGCCGCCGTCGCCGCAGGCACCGGTGGTCCGGCTCGCCGACTACTTGGAGCAGTGGGGCAGCATCACCCGTCAAGGGCAGTGCCCGCCGGATTCCTTCTGGCACGCCGCCCATGCCCACCTCGCCCGTCCTGACGACCTGGGTGAGCTCGCCAGGGCGGCTCGCGCGCTGGGGCTTTCGCTGTGGGCCCACCACCTGTCCTGCCGGGCATGTGAGGCCGGCCACCCGGACGCCCTGTACGTCCTGGCACTCACGCGGCAGCACTGCGGCGATCTCGCCGGCGCGCAAGCCCTGTTCCAACAGGCTGCGGATGCCGGTGACTCCGACGCCCTGTATGAGCTGGCACTGCTGCTGGAGGCCGGGAAAGACCTGGCAGGCGCCGAAGCAGCAGCCCGTCGGGCGGTGGCGGCCGGGAGCATCGACACCCTCTTCGAACTCGCCCGGCTGCGGGAGAAGGGCGGCAACCGGCAGGGCGCGGAACTCCTGTACGCGGAAGCGGCCCACGGCGGCGACCTCACTGCGGTCAACCACCTGGCAAGACTGCGCGAACAGGCCGCAGACCGGGATGGCGCGCACGCCCTCTACCAGCAGGCGGCCGACGCCGGCGACGTCGTCGCCCTGTTCAACCTGGTGCGGATGAAGGAACAAGACGGCGATCGCACGGGCGCCGAAGCACTGGCCCTCCAGGCAGCGGCCGCCGGCCACGTCGAAGCGCTGTACGAACTGGCGTTGCTGCGTGAGGGGGCCGGAGACCGTGACAGTGCCGAAGCCTTGTACCAGCAGGCGGCCAAGGCCGGCGACATCACCGCTGCCACATGGATCGAGCGACGCCGAGCTGCAGCCGACAACGCCCCCGACCCAGGAGGCGACCTGGACGAGAATGACCCGGATCCCGACGATGCGGACGAGAGGTGACCCCCTGGGCCATCCGCGCGCCCTTGTCACCATCGCGGCCAATGATGCACGCCACGCATCACAGTGGGGCCGCCACACGGGACGCATGCCCGGGGGGAGCACTCGACGGGCGTGTTCGCTGGTGTTCGTCTTCATCCGGCCGAACCCTGGCGAACAGCCTCTGCACGACCTTGGTTCACGTCGATCCATTCGGTGACCCAAGGGAGTACTGCCGTGTCCGGCCCCATCGTCGTTGTCTACGCCGTCGCCCTTGTGGTGATCTTCGCGCTGCTCGTCGCCGTCGGCGCGGGCAAACTGGCCCGCCTGGACGGCGCGAGCTACCCGACTGCACTGATGCGGGCGGGCAACGCATTCGCTGCGGTGCTCACCTGCGCAGCCGCAGTCACCGCAGCGCTCGCCGCGCTGTTCACCTGACGCAGTGGGGCCGCGCTGGCCGCAACGGCGGCTGAGGCGTGGTCCGGCGTGCCCCGGCAGGGTGGCTTCAGCAGCCCGCGTCGTAGCCCGCACAGCGCAGACTTCCGAACCCCCCTCTGGTACAAGGGGGGCGACCTCTGCGCCTTCACGCCGGACCCCGTGCGGCGATGCCCCGTTGCGGGGGAGTAACTGCCCAGCGGTTTACTCTCCTTGAGGGGGAGTCATGCGCGAGGGCCGCTACACCGGCGGCGTCCGCCCGCCGCCGCGGTCACCGGCCAGGAGAAGGAGCTCGGCCCCCCGTCGGACGGAGGCCACTTCATCGGGTCCCGCTCCCGGGAGGCTGCGTCGCGCAGTGGTGGGCGACAGTGTCGGCGAAGGTGCGGGCCAGGGGCGGGAGGGCGTCCCAGTCGCGCACGGCCCACCCCGCAGTAAGGGCAGGGAGGGCGGGGATGGGGACGAGGCGCAGGCCAAAGTGGCCGGGGCCGCGCCAGCGGGGGAGTGTCGGAACGATGGCATGACCCAGCCCCAGTTCGGCCAGGAGGACCGCGGTGTCCCAGTCGGCGACGCTGGTGTCGAATACGGGGCGTACACCGGATTCCCCGAGCCAGGAGTCGAGTTGCGAGCGGGAGGTGGAGTTTTCGGGGAGCCCGATGAGCCGGGCGTCTTGCAGGTCTGTGGGTTCGATGAACGGTTTGTCGGCCAGCGGATCGTCGGCGGTCACAGCAAGTGCCCAGGGAAGTTCGACGACCGGGCGCTGCTCGATGCCGCGGACCGGGGGCCCGAGGGTGATCCAGGCGAGGTCGAGTCCGTCGGTGGCGAGTGCATCGAAGCAGCTGCGGCTGGAGGTCTCAGTCTGGAACTCCAGGCTGACCTGGGGGAAGCGCTGACGGAAATCGACGATGGCGGCCGACATGAAGTGCCGGACGGTGGTGGCTCCGGTGGTGATCCGCACCGCACCGCCCTCTCCTCGGGCGAGTTCGTCGAGGCGGCGCAAGGCGTGGTCGATGCTGCCGAGCCCATTGATGACCGCGGCGTGCAGGAGGTGCCCGGCCTGGGTCGGTGTGACCCCACGTGGTTGCCGCTCGAACAGACCGAGTCCCAGTTCCCGTTCGAGTCTTTTCACGTGCTGGCTGACCGCCGACTGTGTGCACCTCAGATCGCGGGCAGCGGCACTCAGTGAGCCGGCCTGGCACACGGCAGCGAAGACGCGAAGATCATCAAGAGTCACAGCCATCCAAGGTATCGCTTGGGTATGGACAAGCAAATACGAGGATTGACTTGCATTTCCGTGATGCTTGATCATCGGTGCAGGGCCCCGGGCGGCAACCCGCCCTGACTTCGCAGCGATCCGGACGCGAGGCGAAGGCACGGCGGGTGCCGACCCGCCACGCGCCGAGAGGAACCACCGCCATGTCCACCCCGCCCACCGCGACGGCTCGGGCCACCGCCCTGCTGCGCCGGCTCGGCGCCGCGAACATCGAGCACCCCGGCGGCACCCTCCTCGCCCATCTGCAACGGGTCCAGCAGCAGCTCGCCGCCTGGGGTGCCCGCCCTGCCCTGCAACTCGCGGGTCTGTGCCACGCCTGCTACGGCACCGACGGATTCGCCACCGCACTGCTCCCCCTCGACCGTCGCGGAGAACTGGCCACGGTGATCGGCGCCGAGGCCGAAGCACTGGTGTACTTCTACGCCGGTTGCGACCGGACCGCCTCCTACCCGGCGTTGGGCGATCCGCACCCAGTATTCCGCGACCGGTTCACCGGCTGCACCCTCGTCCCGGACCTCGGGCTGCGGCAAGACTTCACTGAGCTGTCCGCCGCCAACGAACTCGACATCGCTCGAGTCGACCCCGCATTCCGCGAGCGCTGGGGGCCTGATCTCCTCGACCTCTTCACCCGCCTCCGATCGCTGCTGAGCCCGCCCGCCTGGAAGGACTGCCACACAGTGCTCACCACCCCATCCTCCGCCGAGGACGACACCGCGCGCCGATACACCGTCGCGGTCCTGGGCCCCGGAGGCGTCGGCGGCCTGCTCGCCGCGCTGCTGTCCCGCGCCGGCCACCGGGTCGTCTGTCTGTCCGGCGAGACGACCGCGAAGGCACTCCGCCACAACGGCCTGCGCGTGCACAGCCGTCAATTCGGCGACTTCACCGCCGAGGTGGAGGCGGACACCGAGCTGCACGAGCCGGTCGACCTGTGCCTGGTGACCGTCAAGCACACCGCCCTGGGCGCGGCGTTGGAGCGAGTCCCGCCCGCCATGCTCGAAAACGGCCTTGTGCTGCCCCTGCTCAATGGCATTGAGCATCCTGAAGCCCTGCGCCGACGTTACGGTGTCGACCGGGTTGCGCCCGGGGTCATCCGGGTCGAGTCGACCCGCGTCTCACCGAACGTCATCGAACACGGCAGCCCCTTCACCGAGATCGATCTGGCCGGGCCGGCGCAACGGCTGGAGGACCTGGCTGTCATGTTTCAATCCGCAGGGGTGATGGCTCGGGTGGCCGAGGACGAGACCGCCGTACTCTGGGCCAAACTGACCTTCCTCGCGCCCTTCGCACTGCTCACGACGCGGTACGGGCTCACCATCGGCGGTGTCAGGACCGAGCGTCGGCAGGAACTGGTAGCGCTCGTCGAGGAAGCCGCCGCTGTCAGTCGGGCCTGCGGCGCCCCCGCCGACCCCGCGAAGGCCCTGGCGCTGTACGACGCCTTCCCAGCGGGAGCGAAGTCCTCGATGCAACGCGACGCGGAGGCGGGGCGTCAGCTGGAACTGGACGCCATCGGCGGGGCACTCCTGCGAGCCGCTCGCCGACACAACGTCGCCGTGCCCATCGTCACTCGGTTGGTGACCGAGCTGGCCATCGACTGAGGAGGACAGGAGAGCCCCCTGCCGTGCCGAAGCTCCCCGGGCGCCGGCGCCGGCGCCGACACTCGACTGAAGGCCGATGCGCCGGCCAATGGGTGCCCGACGCACGACCTCCAGCTGCCCGGCTCCTGGTGGACCGACCTCACTGGGGCGCTGGGGAAGGTTTCGGCACCTGTCACCGACCGTGTCGCCGTACGTCAGCAGTACATGGACCGGGCGATCCGCGAGTTCGTGCGGCTCGGCGCTGACGTGCTGGACCACCGCCCACGCTGACCTGCACTGGGCGAACCACACCGCGCCCCTGCGACTTCTGGACTGGGAGGGCTGGGCCCGCGCTGGCCGTCATGGCGGACGAACAGCGCTCCGCGCCCGGCTCGCTGGAGCAGGTGCCGACCGTCTGACGGCGTCGACGCACGACGACAGGGGCGCTGATGTCAGCGCCCCCGTCGGGGGGTGGAGCGCGCTTCTCCTACTGGTTGGGCTTCGCCGCGCTGATGTTCCCGAGCGCCGAGTCCGGGTCGCGTTCGATGGCGAGGTCGCCCAGGGAGACGATGCCCACCGGGTGATCATGGTCGACGACCGGAATCCGGCGCACCGAGTGCTCGCGCATCAGGTTGACCGCCTGGTCCACATCCTCGTCGGGGGTCACGGTGAAGAGGTCGCCGCTGCACGCGGAGGCGACTGTCCGATCCACCGGGTCGCCGCCCTCCGCCAGTGCGCGCACCACGAGGTCACGGTGCTGACCAGGCCACGCAGGTCGTCGCCCTCCGTCACCAGGACCGCTCCGACGTTCTGGTCGCGCCTCTTGCGAGCAACCGCCGTCACCGAGGCCTGCGGTTGCACCGTCACCAGTCGGCTGGTCATGATGTCGCGTACGTGCCGAGCCATGACGTCTCCCTTCGTCGACGTCCTGCGGTACCGTTCACCGCCCTGCGCCCGCCGGGTCCCGGCTGCGGGCCCGGCCCACCCCGCGTGTGTGTGACGCATGAGCGTTCACCGGCCCGCCTGCACGGGGGGCTCTTCGCCCAATGGTGGTTTTAGTGGTCGTAGGCGGTCAGTGCGCGCATGACTGGCTGGCCGCGCATGAACCCGGCTCCCCTCATCAGGCCGCTTGGAATCGACCATCTAGTAGGACTCCGTTAGGTCTGTCTTGATCTTGGTGTGGCTCTGCTGGGCAGGGGTCGGTGGCAGGTGGTGCAGATGCCGGTCCAGCAGTTCAG